>JBAXHE010000020.1:0-46174 GCA_037139055.1 Betaproteobacteria bacterium
ACTGCCATGAATGTTCACGTATTCGCTTGCCCCAAAAAACCTCGTTCTTCGCGTTGCACAAAATGATACCGACGTTCGGGCGATAGCCTTCACGATCGAGCATTTAAAATCCTGCAAAATTATTGGTTGAGCGCATTCTTCCATAATTCAAAAGGCTTGGAAAGCTCGCAATGACAAGAACTGGCGAAAACTTGATGAAAAACGCAATTGCTTTCGCGCTCACTAGCTTCAGTCTTGTAAAATCGCTCTTTTACTTACCTTAGCCCAAGCTCATGCGCACCTCGAACTACTTTATCTCCACTCTCAAGGAAGCTCCCTCCGACGCCGAGATCGTCAGTCACCAACTGATGCTCCGCGCCGGCCTGATTAGACGCCTTGCCGGGGGAATCTATACCTGGATGCCGGTCGGGCTGCGCGTCCTGCGCAAGGTTGAGAATATTGTTCGCGAAGAAATGGACCGGGCTGGTGCCATTGAACTATCGATGCCGGCGGTACAACCCGCCGAGTTGTGGCAGGAATCCGGGCGCTGGGAAAAATACGGGCCGGAACTGCTACGCTTCAAGGACCGCCACCAGCGTGATTTCGTCATTGGTCCGACGCACGAGGAAGTCATCACCGATATCGTGCGCCGGGAAGTCAAAAGCTACCGCCAGTTGCCGCTGCACTTTTATCAGGTGCAGATGAAGTTCCGCGACGAGATTCGCCCGCGCTTCGGCGTCATGCGCGGCCGCGAGTTCCTGATGAAGGACGGCTACTCGTTCCACACCAGCTTCGAGGACCTGCAACGTGAATACCGCAACATGTTCGACACCTACACCCGGATTTTCACCCGTCTGGGCCTGAAATTCCGCGCTGTTGCCGCCGATACCGGTTCGATCGGCGGCACCGGGTCGCACGAGTTTCATGTCCTGGCCGATTCGGGTGAAGATGCCCTGGCCTACTGCCCGGATTCGGACTATGCGGCCAATGTCGAACTCGCTGAGGCACTGGCCCCGGCCGCATCGCGCAGCAGCGCATCCGCTGCCCTGGAAAAAATCGCGACGCCCGGCAAAATCCGCTGCGAGGACGTCGCCGCTTTCCTCAAGGTCGCTATCACCCAGATGGTCAAGGCCATTGCCATCATTCGCACTGCGGCTGAAGAGGGCACTCCCCAGTTCATGCTGCTCCTGCTGCGCGGCGATCACGATCTGAACGAAATCAAGGCCCAGAAAATCGTCGGCGAATTCCGCTTTGCCCACGACGAGGAGATTATTTCCGCACTGGGCTGCAAGCCGGGCTACATCGGACCGGTCGGCATCGCCGCCATTCCTGTCGTTGCTGACCGCAGCGTCACCACCATGAGCGACTTCGTCTGCGGCGCCAATGAGGCCGGATTCCACCTGACCGGCGTCAATTTCGGGCGTGACCTGCCTGAACCGACGCAGGTCGCGGATTTACGCAATGTGCTGCACGGTGACCCATCACCTGATGGAAAAGGGATGCTGGAGCTCTGTCGCGGCATTGAAGTGGGGCACATCTTCCAGCTTCGCTCCCAGTACGCCGCTGCGCTGAAATGCTGCTTCCTTGACGAAAAGAGCCAGAGCCAGGTCATGGAAATGGGCTGCTACGGAATCGGCGTCTCGCGCATCGTCGGCGCGGCCATCGAACAGAATCACGATGAGCGAGGCATTATCTTTCCGAAAGCCCTTGCGCCCTTCGAGGTGTGCATCGTTCCGATGAGCTACGCCAAAAGCGAGACGGTAAAAACAGAAGCCGACAAGCTCTACGCCGAACTTAAAGCCGCCGGCATCGACGCACTACTCGATGACCGCAACGAGCGCCCCGGCGTCATGTTCGCCGACATGGAACTGATCGGCATCCCGCACCGGATCGTCGTCGGCGAACGTGGCCTCGGCGAAGGCAAGCTCGAGTACAAGGGGCGCACCGATGCGGAGGCGCAGATGGTTCCGCTGGCAGAGATTGTTGTTTTCCTGAAGGCCAAGCTGTGCGGCGAATAGCTTTCGTTCTCATCCTGCTGTTCCCGGCCCTTGCGCTGGCCGGGGCCCAGAAATACGAACCGCTCTCGGCCAGCGTACAGGCCGCGCTGTCACGCGCCATTTCGGACCAGGCGCCGCCCAAGAGCTCATTTCTCGACTCGATGGAGGCCATCGACTGGCTGACCGAAATGTCCCGCCGATTAAGCAAGCGCATCCCTGACCGGGAGAGTCGCTTGGAGTTCCTGCGCGCCATCCATTACGAAGCCACCCGAGCCGGACTCGATCCGCAACTGGTTCTCGGGCTGATTCAGGTTGAAAGTGGCTTCAAGAAATATGCGGTGTCCTCGGTCGGAGCCCGCGGCTTCATGCAAGTCATGCCGTTCTGGATCAAGGTCATCGGCCGGCACGACGACAATCTGTTTCACCTGCGCACCAACCTGCGCTACGGCTGCACCATCCTGCGCCACTACCTCGACATTGAGCAGGGCGATCTTTACCGCGCTCTTGGCCGCTATAACGGCAGCCTCGGGCAGGCCGAATACCCGAACCTGGTTCGCGGCGCTTGGCACAACCAGTGGCTGTACTCCAGCAACCGGATGGCGGCGAAGTAGGCAGGTCTTCCCTCGGGTTACAAGGTCTTTGCCCCCCGTCTCGCAGCAACCAAGAACTAGTGAGGGGAGTTAAGGCCCGCTATACTGAACCCATAGTCCATGCGGTTTACCGAGAAGGGGCTTGGGGTGCCAACCGATCTGAAAAAAGATGCACTGGGGCTGATCCACTCCTTGGCCATGGGCGTGGCTGGATCGGCACCCTCGTTTAGCATTTCGGCGACCATGGCCACGCTGATCGGCAGCGTCGGCGTTCTGGCTCCGGCCAGCCTGCTTTACTGCGGCCTGATCATGCTCGGTATTGTCTTCGCCTATGCGCACCTCAATGCCTACGCTCCTGACGCCGGCGCTTCCTACGCCTGGGTCAGCGAGATTTTCGGCAGAACACCCGGATTTTTCGCCGGCTGGACCTTGCTCGTATCCTCGGCGCTGTTCATGGTCTCCGCCACACTTCCGGCTGGCTCAGCTACCCTTCTGCTCATTTCCCCAGACCTCGCCGAATCTCAAGCCGCAGTGACGGCCTGCGCGCTCTTCTGGCTGCTGGCCGTGACCCTGCTGATCATCAAGGGAATTGGACTGACCGGGCGAGTGCAAGCGGTAATGACGGCATGTGAGCTGGCCATTCTGGCCGCGGTAACGATCACCGCCATCGTCCAGTTTGGCCCACACGCCCTGCATTCCATCTCGTGGCACGATTTCTTCCCGACGGCATTCAGCCCGTCATCGTTCGCCAACGGGGCGGTAATTGCCTTGTTCCTGTTCTGGGGCTGGGACGTCTCGCTCAATTTGACCGAGGAAACCCGAAATCCTAATCAAGTACCGGGCTTCGGCGCGGTGGGTGCGATGCTGGTGATCATGGCCGCCTTCACCGCATTTTCAATGGTGGCTCTGCTGAGTTTGGGAGATGATGAAATCAGCCGGTCGGGGACCAATATCATTTTCGCCGTCGCCGACAAGCTTTTCCCGAGGCCATGGAGTTATCTCGCCGTTCTCGCCCTGATGCTATCGACCATCGGTACGCTGGAAACGTCGATGCTGCAGTTCTCCCGCACCATGTATGCAAAATCCCGAAATGGCAGCCTGCACCTGCGCTGGTCGCGGGTGCATCAGGAATGGCGCACCCCGCATGACGCTACCCTGCTGATTGCCGCCATCGGGACGGCACTCCTGCTCACGTCACTGGCATCCGACGGAATTGCCCAGGTCATGAAGGACTCGATCAACATCATCGGCGTCCAGGCGGCCTACTACTACGGACTCGCCGGTTTTGCCTGCGCCTGGCAATTCCGTCGTCGGGCGCTGAGCTCCGCATGTGCGTTTCTGACCATGCTGGTCTGGCCCGTCGGATCAGCCCTCGTACTGTGGTGGGCGGCCGCGATGACCGCTCTGGCCTTTGACTGGGCAACAGCAACACTTGCCCTTGGGAGCCTGCTGCTAGGCTTCATCCCGCTGATCCGCTGGCGCACGCGAATCGACCAGACGCCAGACCAATAGACCTGAAGCAGGACAAATATCTGACAGCCGGCTCAGCGCATCCCCGGCAACATCCCCTTCATCCCGCGCAGCATCTTCGCCATACCGCCCTTGGAGAACTGCTTCATCATTTTCTGCATCTGCTCGAACTGCTTGAGCAGACGATTCACTTCCTGTACCTGAACGCCCGCCCCGGTGGCAATACGCCGCTTGCGCGAGGCCTTGAGCAGTTCCGGCTTGCTGCGTTCGTCCGGGGTCATCGAGTTGATGATGCCTTCAATCCGACCGACCATTTTCTCCTCACCGCCGCCGGCCTGCATCTGGCTAGCCGCCTGGGCAAACTGCGCCGGCAGCTTGTCGATCATCGACGACATGCCACCCATCTTGCGCATCTGCCCGATTTGATCCTTGAAGTCGTTGAGGTCAAAACTCTTTCCCGACTTGAGCTTTTTGGCAAAATCAACGGCCTGCTGCTCGTCAATTCCCTTTTTCGCATCCTCGATCAGCGACAGCACATCGCCCATACCGAGAATCCGCGACGCCATGCGTTCGGGATGAAAGGCTTCCAGCCCGGACAGCTTTTCTCCGACGCCGGCATACTTGATCGGCTGACCGGTGATGTGCCGCACCGAAAGCGCCGCACCGCCGCGCGCATCACCGTCGAGCTTGGTCAGAATCACGCCGGTCAACGGCAAGGCATCACTGAACGCCTTGGCAGTATTGATCGCATCCTGACCGAGCATGGCGTCGACCACGAACAGCGTCTCGATCGGATTGATCGCCGCATGCAGCTCGGCGATCTCCTTCATCATCGCTTCATCGATCGACAACCGACCCGCCGTATCGACCAGCAGCACGTCATGGTAGTGACGCTTTGCCCAGTCAACGGCATTCCGCGCGATATCAACCGGCTTGTCATTGATCGTCGAGGGGAAAAAGTCCACCCCGGCCTGGGCAGCAACGGTTTTTAACTGTTCGATGGCCGCCGGCCGATAGACGTCGCAGGACACGACCAGCACTTTCTTTTTCTGCTTCTCGTGCAGTAATTTGGCCAACTTGCCGACGGTCGTCGTTTTACCCGCCCCTTGCAGACCGGCCATCAAAATCACCGCCGGCGGCTGCGTCGCAAGGTTCAGGCCGGCATGCGCCTCGCCCATGAGATTCGTCAGTTCTCGGTGCACCACTCCGATCAGCGCCTGTCCGGGGCTCAGCGAACCGATCACTTCCTCGCCGACCGCTTTTTCCTTGACCGCAGCAATCAGTGCCTTGACTGCTGGCAGCGCCACATCGGCTTCGAGCAGGGCCAGACGCACCTCGCGCAAGGCATCGGCAATATTGGTTTCGGTGAGTCGTGCCTCACCACGCAGCGTCTTCATGACGCGGGCAAGGCGTTGGGTCAGGTTATCGAGCATTTGGGTCCCGGCTTGGTGTAAACTTCGAAAATGCCGGATATTCTACTGCACCTTCTGCCTCCCATTCTTTCGAGTCTGCTTTATGCAGCTCTGGGATACCATTTTTGGCATACCCGCTGGCGAGAAATCACACCTACACCGGATACTTCCCTAGCCTCTCTTCCCATGCAAACCTGGGAACGCGGAGCCATTGCCTGCGCCTTGGCTTTTCAGGGAATCGGTTTATTCGACGGGCTGTTTGGATCAGGTAGCATGCGCTTTTCCTTCAGCTTCGCCTTGTCGCTGATGCTTTGGCTGGCGGTATTGATTTACTGGCTGGAAAGTTTTTCTTCAAAGATGGACGGTCTGCAGCCGCTGGTACTTCCTTTTGCCGCAATCTGCACCGCGCTTCCTGTTTTTTTCCCACAGGTGCATGTCATCGCCCACGCCAGCGCCTGGGGTTTTAAAATTCATTTCATGGCCGCCATGCTGGCGTATAGCCTGTTCACCCTTTCAGCACTGCATGCGGTATTTATGGGCATCGTCGAAAGAAAACTGCACCACAAGAAACTCAACAAATATCTGGCCAGCCTTCCTCCCCTTCTGAGCATGGAAGCACTGCTTTTCCGCATGATCATCATTGCTTTCTCGCTGCTGACCGTTGCCCTGGGTAGCGGAATCTTTTTTTCCGAAGCCATTTTTGGCAAGACAGCCATTCTAAATCACAAGATTATTTTCGCTTTTGCCTCGTGGGGAATCTTTGCCGCATTACTGATCGGACGCCACGTTTATGGCTGGCGCGGCCGTATCGCCCTGCGCTGGACGATGACCGGCTTCCTTTTTCTGATGCTGGCGTATATTGGCAGTCGTTTTGTTTCTGAAGTTCTGCTTGGGCGCATCTAGAATTTTTTATGGGGACGGCATTTACCATAGCGCCTCAACAGAAAGCCCTTCCGGCTTTACAGTCGCCCGATGTCAATGCATCATCAAATACTCGTGCCTTGGCAATCAAAACGGGCATCACTCCTTTTCGCATTCAGGGGCCTTTTAACTGACTATGGCAGCCACTCCAGCACAATCATCACTGAACGGTCTTGCCCGTGCACTGGTTCAGGCCGGACGGATAAAGGAGGAAGACGCCGAGTCTTTATTGACGCAGGCTGCCGCCAGCAAAATATCGTTCATTGAGCAATTGGTTAGTGCAAAAAAGGCCAGTACCGCGGACATTGCCCGCTTCGCTTCCGACACCTTCGGCTACCCCCTGCTCGATTTGAACGCCTTCGATGACGCTCACTTCCTGAAAAACGCCATCGATCGCAAACTGATTGCCGCACATCGCGTCATTCCGCTGCACAAACGCGGCAATCGCCTGTCAATCGCCATTTCCGACCCCACCAACCTGCGCGCACTGGACGAAATCCGATTCCAGACCGGAATGGCCGTCGACCCGGTCATCGTCGATGAAGGCCTGCTCTCCGCACAGGTTGCAAAACTCTCGACATCGGCCGAAGAAACGCTCAAGAGTCTGACCAACGAGGACATCAATCTTGAGTTCAGCGAAGACGATTCTGAAGAAAAAATTGATGACCCGGGAACCCTTGAGATTGATGACGCTCCTGTGGTCAAGTTCATCCAGAAAATGCTGCTCGATGCGATCAATGACGGTGCATCCGACATCCATTTTGAACCCTACGAAAAAAGTTATCGCATCCGCTTTCGCACCGATGGCATCTTGCGTGAAATTGCCACCCCCCCCTTGGTCATCAAGGAAAAGATCGCCTCTCGCATCAAGGTCATCTCACGCCTGAATATTGCTGAAAAACGTGTGCCGCAGGACGGGCGCATGCGCCTGGTCCTCTCCAAGAGTCGGGCTATTGACTTCCGGGTCAGTACCCTGCCAACGATGTATGGCGAAAAAATTGTTCTGCGTATTCTGGACCCAAGTAGCGCCACACTGGGGATCGACGCCTTGGGATACGACCCGGACCAGAAGGCGCTGTTGCTCGACGCCATCCAGCGCCCGTACGGCATGGTGCTGGTCACCGGCCCGACCGGCTCGGGGAAAACGGTTTCGCTGTACACCTGCCTGAACATCCTGAACAAACCAGGGATCAACATTTCAACAGCTGAAGATCCGGCGGAAATCCCCTTACCAGGAATCAACCAGGTCAACATCGACGACCGCCAGGGACTGACTTTCCCCGTCGCGCTCAAAGCCTTTTTGCGCCAGGATCCAGACATCATCATGGTCGGCGAAATCCGTGACCTGGAAACTGCCGAAATTGCCATCAAGGCGGCGCAGACCGGGCACATGGTGTTGTCCACCCTGCATACCAATGACGCCCCATCGACACTGACGCGCCTGATGAACATGGGCATTCCCACCTTCAATATCGCTTCGAGCATCCTGCTGATTACCGCGCAGCGCCTGGTTCGCCGCCTGTGCACTTGCAAGAAGGCGCTGGACACCCCGGTCGAGGCCCTTCTGAACGCCGGCTTTACCGAAGCCGATCTGGATGGCAGCTGGGTTCTTTATGGCCCCGGCGAGTGCGAGCGCTGCAAGGGATCCGGTTACAAGGGACGGGTCGGCCTGTACCAGGTGATGCCGGTGACCGAAGCTATCCAGCGCCTGATCATGGCCAACGGAACGGCTTTGGATATTGCCGTACAGGCGCAAAAGGAAGGCGTTAACGACTTGCGCCGCTCCGGACTACTGAAAGCCAAGCAGGGACTCACCTCGCTCGAGGAAATCCTCGGAAATACCAACGTTTAATCAAAGGAGGCGTGATGGCGACAGCAAAACCTGCAAAACGAACCCCTGAAGTCAAGGAGTTCACTTTCCTGTGGACGGGAAAGAACAAAGCGGGAAAAGCGGTTCGCGGCGAACAGCGCGCCTCGAGTGAGGCGGTAGTCAACGCCACGCTGCGCCGCCAAGGGATACTTGCTGCCAAGGTCTCGAAACAGCGAATGAGGGGCGGCGGCAAGGTCGGAGAGAAGGATGTTGCGCTATTCACCCGACAACTGGCAACGATGATGAAAGCCGGCGTACCCTTGCTGCAGACCTTCGACATCGTCGGCAAAGGGCATGACAACGCAGCCGTCGGCAAGCTTCTGCTCGATATCAAGTCAGATGTCGAAACCGGCAGTTCGCTGTCGCAGGCCTTTCGCAAATTTCCGCTCCATTTCGACACGCTCTATTGCAACCTGATTGCCGCCGGCGAGCAGGCCGGAATCCTTGAAACCCTGCTCGACCGACTGGCAACCTACAAGGAAAAGATGATTGCCATCAAGTCAAAAATCAAGTCCGCCATGTTTTACCCCATAGCCATCATGATCGTTGCCTTTGTTATCACTGCAATAATCATGATCTTTGTCATCCCGGCCTTCAAGCAGGTGTTTACCAGCTTTGGCGCCGACCTGCCGGCACCAACTTTGATCGTGATGGCCATTTCGGACTTTTTCGTTGCCTACTGGTGGGCCATTTTCGGCTCGCTTTTTGGCGGGATCTATTTTTTCTTCTATACCTGGCAGCGTTCGGAAAAAATGCAGTTCGCCCTCGATCGTCTGTTTCTGCGCATTCCGATTTTTGGCGATATCATCCGCAAATCGGTCATCGCCCGCTGGACACGCACCCTCGCCACCATGTTCGCTGCGGGCGTTCCACTGGTTGAATCTCTCGACTCGGTCGCTGGCGCAGCCGGAAACAACGTTTATAAACTCGGCACCAAACAAATCCAGAACGAAGTCAGTACCGGCACCAGCCTGACCGTCGCCATGCAGAATAGTCAGCTCTTCCCCAATATGGTCAATCAGATGGTCGCCATCGGTGAAGAGTCCGGAGCGTTGGACTCGATGCTCGGCAAGGTCGCCGACTTCTTCGAAGCGGAAGTGGATGATGCCGTCGAAGCGCTGTCCAGCCTGATGGAACCAATCATCATGGTGGTTCTGGGAACCCTGATCGGCGGCATGGTCATCGCCATGTACCTCCCCATCTTCAAACTGGGAGCCGTGGTTTGATGGATTTCAGCGGACTCACTCCTTTTCTTGCCCCTCCAGCGCTCACGCTCATATGTGGCACTTTCGGGCTGACTTTCGGTAGTTTTCTCAACGTCGTCATTCATCGCCTGCCCAAGATGATGGAAGCCGACTGGCAAAACCAGTGCGCCGAATTGCGCGGCGAAGAGCCCCCAGCGCAGCCCCCCCTTTCCCTGGCAACGCCGCGCTCGCGCTGCCCGGAATGCGGGCACCTGATCAGTGTTCTGGAAAACATTCCGCTTTTCAGCTGGCTGGCCTTACGTGGCAAATGCTCGGCCTGCCAGGCCCCGATTTCCGCCCGCTATCCCGCCGTTGAGGCTTTGACTGCACTGCTTTCCGCCTCTGCGGCAATGCACTTCGGCCCGGGCTGGCAGTTGATCGGCGCTCTGATGCTGATCTACGCGCTGACCGCGCTAACCTTCATCGACTTCGACACCCAGTTCCTTCCCGACAGCATCACTCTCCCTTTGCTCTGGGCCGGCCTGCTGTTTAATCTTTCGGGTGTGTTCATCGACATTCAATCGGCGGTGGTTGGCGCCATGGCCGGCTACCTTGCGCTGTGGTCTGTCTACTGGGGATTCAAGCTGTGCACCGGCAAGGAGGGAATGGGTTATGGCGACTTCAAACTGCTCGCTGCCCTTGGCGCCTGGCTGGGATGGCAGATCCTGCCATTGATCATCCTGCTCTCGTCGCTGGTCGGTGCGGTCGTTGGAATTGCCCTGATCCTGCTGGCTAGGCATGGGCGTGATGTACCCATCCCCTTCGGCCCCTACTTGGCCGCCGCCGGATTGATCGCCGTTTTCTGGGGTCAGGAACTGACGCAGTTCTACCTCCACCTGATCTAATTGCTTGAAAACAAGGATTTTGCCCCCATTTGCATAAGGGGATGGCGAGCGAATTCGACCTCCCTTCGGGTATAATCTAACGTTTTGCGGTCATTTGAAGGTTTGTCATGCCGATTTACGCTTATCGCTGTAACGCCTGCGGTTTTGAGAAAGATCATCTGCAAAAACTGAGCGACCCCGTGTTGAGCACGTGTCCAGAGTGCTCACAGGAGTCTTATCAGAAGCAGGTCACTGCCGCCGGCTTCCAACTCAAAGGTCAGGGCTGGTACGCCACCGACTTCAAGAACAACGGCTCCGGCAAACCGGCACCGGCAAAAACTGAAGCCGCACCTGCCTGCCAGAGCTGCCCTGGAGCGGATGCGTGCGCAGCCAGCTAATCAAACGTTATTTCATCACCGGTCTGCTGATCTGGGTTCCACTGGCCATCACGGCCTGGGTGATTTCCTTGATTGCACGCGCGGCAGACCAGTCACTGCGACTGTTGCCGGAAGCATTTCATCCGCACAACCTGCTCGGATTTGATTTTCCCGGCACCGGCATCCTGCTGACGCTATCGATCATCTTTGTCACAGGAGTGCTGGCCGCCAACTTCATCGGACAACGACTGGTGAACTGGTGGGAAAGACTGCTCAACCGCATCCCAGTGGTCAATTCGATTTACAACAGCGTCAAGCAGGTTTCGGACACGC
This sequence comes from Betaproteobacteria bacterium, assembly GCA_037139055.1. GTDB lineage: Bacteria > Pseudomonadota > Gammaproteobacteria > Burkholderiales > Rhodocyclaceae > Propionivibrio. The sequence goes on from JBAXHE010000020.1 coordinate 11,018, forward strand.
TTTTCTCCTCGTCCGGCAACGCTTTCCGCAAGGCCCTCCTGGTTCGCTATCCACACCAGGAGGCATGGACCATTGCCTTTCTGACTGGCACACCGGGTGGTGATGTCGCCAACCATCTCGGCGACGACTACGTCAGTGTCTATGTGCCGACCACACCGAACCCGACTTCCGGCTTTTTCCTGATGCTGCGGAGAAGCGACGTCATCGAACTCGACATGGACGTTGACGAAGCCCTGAAATACATCATTTCGATGGGCGTCGTTGCCCCACCCGCGCGAAAAAAACCAGTCTCAATCGATCCTAAAAACTAAACCCAGCAACCCCGGAAACAGCATGCGAACTCATTATTGCGGACAAGTCAATTCTTCACTCATCGGCCAGGAAGTTTCACTCTGCGGCTGGGCCCAGCGTCGTCGCGACCACGGCGGCGTTATCTTCATCGACCTGCGTGACCGCGAAGGTCTGGCTCAGATCGTTTGCGATCCTGACCGGCCGGAAATGTTCAAGATCGCCGAATCGGTGCGCAATGAGTTTTGCCTGAGAATCACCGGCAAGGTCCGCGCGCGTCCGGCGGGAACCGTCAACCCCAACATGCCGAGCGGCGAAATTGAAATCCTCTGCTACGACATCGAGGTCCTCAACCCCTCGGTGACACCGCCTTTCCAGCTCGACGAAGAGAATCTCTCCGAAAACGTTCGCCTGCTGCACCGGGTGATTGACCTGCGTCGCCCACAAATGCAGAAAAATATGCAATTGCGTTACAAAACCGCGCGCGCCTTCCGCCGCTTCCTCGACGACGCCGGCTTCATCGATATTGAAACGCCGATGCTTACCAAGAGTACCCCCGAAGGGGCGCGCGACTATCTGGTTCCGTCGCGGGTCCACGCCGGTCAGTTCTTCGCCCTGCCACAGTCGCCGCAGCTGTTCAAACAGCTGCTGATGATCGCCGGCTTTGACCGCTACTACCAGATCACCAAGTGTTTCCGCGACGAAGACCTGCGTGCCGATCGCCAGCCTGAGTTCACCCAGGTCGATATTGAAACCTCGTTCCTGAACGAGATCGAAATCACTGGCATCATGGAAAACCTGATCCGTTATGTGTTCAAGGACGCGATTGACGTCGACCTACCGAATCCGTTCCCGCGCATGACTTATGCCGAAGCCATGCACCGTTTCGGCTCGGACAAACCCGACTTGCGTGTCACGCTCGAACTGATCGACGTCACCGACGCGGTCAAGGACGTTCCCTTCAAGGTCTTTGCCGCCGTCGCCAACAGCGAGACCGGTCGCGTAGCGGCGCTGCGCATCCCCGGCGGTACCAGCCTGACGCGCGGCGAAATCGACGCCTACACCCAGTTCGTCGGCATCTACGGCGCCAAGGGACTGGCTTACATCAAGGTCAATGACGTCACCCAGATCAATGAAACCGGCCTGCAATCGCCGATCGTCAAGAATCTGCACGAAGCCGCGTTGAAGACCATCGTCGAGCGCACCGGCGCGCAGTCCGGCGACCTGATTTTCTTCGGAGCCGACAAGGCCAAGGTGGTGAACGACGCTCTTGGCGCCCTGCGCGTCAAGATCGGCCACGAAAAAGGTTTCGTCAATGGCAAGGCTTGGGAGCCGATGTGGGTTGTCGACTTCCCGATGTTCGACTACGACGAAGAAGCCAAGCGCTGGGTCGCTTGTCACCACCCCTTCACCAGCCCCAAGGACGAACATCTGGCGCTGCTGGCGAGCGACCCGGGCAAGTGCCTGGCCAAAGCCTACGACCTGGCGATGAACGGCTGGGAACTCGGCGGGGGTTCGGTACGTATTCACCGTGCAGAGGTGCAGAAACAGGTCTTTGCCGCGCTCGGTATTGGCGAAGAAGAAGCCAAGCTGAAATTCGGCTTCCTGCTCGACGCTCTCAACTACGGCGCTCCACCGCACGGCGGCGTGGCTTTCGGACTCGATCGCATCGTCACCATGATGACCGGCTCCGATTCGATTCGCGACGTGATTGCTTTCCCCAAGACTCAGCGTGCGCAGTGTCTGCTGACCGACGCGCCGAGCGAAGTCGACGAGAAACAATTGCGCGAACTGCACATCCGTCTGCGCCAGAAGGCCGAAGTTCAGGGCGAGACCGGCAAGGCCTGACGCGCATGAGGCGATTTTCCGCTCTCTTCCGGCTGGTGCTGCTCTTTGCACTGGCCGGTTTGTGCGGATTGAGCGCACCCCTCTACGCCCGGGGAAGCCACCCTGATTCGACTATCTCCTGGGTCGCGCTGTCCGATCTTCCGCCCGAAGCGCAGCACACCCTGCAACTGATCCGCCGCGGCGGCCCCTTTCCCTTTGCGCACAAAGACGGCAGCCGCTTCGGTAATTTCGAGAAACGCCTGCCGCAGCAGGATCGCGGCTATTATCGCGAATACACCGTCCCGACACCGGGAAGTCGTGACCGCGGTGCACGGCGCATCATCGCCGGCGAAGGCCGTAGCGGCGATGTCGGCACTTCCGGCGAGTATTACTACACCGACGACCATTACCGCAACTTCCGCCGGATACGCGAACCATGACCCGTCATCCAGAGCCGCACAAGACGTTTGCTGAAACCAGTAGCGCTGGTCTACATAAATTATCTCCCAGAGACCTTCCGGCCCTTCAGAGAGCCGCTGATGAACTCAAGCAGGCCGTCTTCACCGTCGATTTGCAGCACGCTCGCAACGTCCCCGGCTTCATCAAGGCACTCAAACGCGACCTGAATTTTCCCGACTGGTTTGGCGGCAATCTCGATGCCCTACATGACTGCCTGACCGACTTTTCCTGGCACCCGGCACCCGGCTATGTCATCCTGCTCAGCGGAAGCCAAGCGCTGAGTAGCCACCCCACGAGCTTTGCAGCATTCAACGAAGTGTTGGCCAGTGCCGTCGATGAATGGCAACACCGAAACATTCCGTTCCGCATTTTTTATCTACTCGACGAGAAGGCTGCCGGCGCCTCATGACCGTCTTCAAGCGCCCGATCTCTGTCCTGGTCGTCATCCACACGCCGAGCTTTCAGGTTCTACTGCTTGAACGAGCGTCACACCCGGGTTTCTGGCAATCGGTCACCGGCAGCCAGGAGGACGGCGAAACGCTGATCGAAACGGCGCAGCGCGAGGTCGCTGAAGAAACCGGAATCATTGCTCGCACGACTGACTTCAATGACTGGCAGACCACCAACACCTTCGAGATTTACCCCCAATGGCGCCACCGCTACGCCCCCGGAGTCACGCACAACATCGAGCACGTTTTCTCGCTGCTTGTCCCGGATGTGCAGCCGGTACGACTCGCCCCGGACGAACATACCGATCAGTGTTGGCTCCCCTGTCCAGCGGCGGCGGAGAAATGCTTCTCGTGGACCAACCGCGAGGCCATCCTCAGGCTTCCCGAGCTGAGTCGCTCCCCGTCGCGCTAACTCGCTGCTCCAGACACACCGCGCAATAGCATTTTCCATCGGCCTCAGGTACCGGCAAACCGATCGGCTTTTCCATGCACCAGCAAGTCGACAGCCCGGCAGTCACCCCACAGACGAAGGCCTTGCCGCAGCCAGGACAAATCACGGCTCCGGGTTCTTTTGAAGGTCTCACGAATTCATCTCCTGGTTGATTCAGCATCACTATTTCAATCTTAACGCCGCACCCGCCATCAGGTCACGGAAAGCTGTTTTGTATTTCGCCGTGCGCCGAGTAAAATCTGCCAGTCTTCCAGAGGAATCCACCATGACCACCGCGCAAATTTCCCCGGGCCAGGAAGCCGGCATTCTGGCCGAAGCTCTGCCCTACATCAAACGTTTCCATGGCAAAACAATTGTCGTCAAATACGGCGGCAACGCCATGACCGATGAAAAACTCAAACAATGTTTTGCACGTGACGTCGTTCTGCTCAAACTGGTCGGCATGAATGTGGTCGTCGTCCATGGCGGCGGACCACAAATCGAGAATCTGTTATCGCGGGTTGGGAAAAAAGGCGAGTTCATCCAGGGCATGCGCGTCACCGATGCCGAGACGATGGAAGTCGTCGAAATGGTCCTCGGCGGTCAGGTCAACAAGGACGTCGTTAACCTGATCAACCTGGCCGGTGGCAAGGCAGTTGGTCTGACCGGCAAGGATGGCAACATGATCCGTGCGCAGAAGCTCATGCTACCAAACAAGGACAATCCGCAAGACCTGATCGACGTCGGCCAGGTCGGTGACATCACGCAGATCGACCCTTCGCTGATCGCCCACCTCCAATCCGGCGGTTTCATTCCGGTCATTGCGCCGATTGGTGTTGGCAAGGACGGCGAGACCTATAACATCAATGCCGACGTCGTCGCCGGAAAAATGGCTGAAGTCCTGAAGGCAGAAAAGCTGGTCTTGCTGACCAACACTCCCGGCGTCCTCGATCAGCAAGGCGCCCTGATTACCGGAATCACGCCCAAGCAAATCGATGAGATGGTCGAAGACGGCACCCTCTCCGGCGGCATGCTGCCCAAGATTTCTTCCGCACTCGATGCCGCACGTAACGGGGTACGCAGCGTGCACATTATTGACGGCCGTGTTGAGCACGCGCTGCTGCTGGAGATCCTGACCGATCACGGTGTCGGCACGATGATCAATAGCCACTAGAGAGTAAAGGGTGAGGTGAAAAGAGTGAGGAGTAAAACCAATCAGCAGCCCCCCTCCTCATCCCTCACCCCTCCCCCATCACGCCTCACCTGGCTGTTCGATCTGGACAACACCCTGCACAACGCCAGTGCGCATATTTTCCCGCACATCAACCGTTCGATGATGGCCTACATCGGCCACCATCTTGACGTCGACGAAATCGAAGCCACCCGCCTGCGCCAGCACTACTGGCAGCGTTACGGCGCCACACTGCTCGGACTGATACGTCATCACGCCGTTGAGCCGAATCATTTTCTCCACCACACGCACCACATGCCCGATCTGGAGCGCATGGTCGTTGCCGAGCGCAGCCTCAAATCCATGCTCTGCCGGCTCCCTGGACGCAAGATCATTTTCTCCAACGCCCCGAGTCGCTATACCGAAGAGGTTTTGCGCATTACCGGGATTCGCCATTGCTTCGACGCCGTGTATTCGATTGAACGCTTGCGCTTCCAGCCCAAACCGGCGACCGGCGGTTTTCTCCATCTTCTGCGCAAGGAAAAACTCGACCCGCGCAGATGCATCATGGTGGAAGACAACCTGCCCAACCTCAAAACTGCCAAACGGCTGGGAATGAAAACCGTGTGGGTGAGTGCCAGCACACGCCGCCCGCCCTATGCAGACGTTACAGTCTCCTCAGTTCTTGATTTGCCGAAGCGTCTTGGGCGGCTATAATCTCCGCAGTACAGGATCCAAGCCGAGATTCATAACAGCCTTTTCCAAAATAAAATCAGGGAGCATAACCATGGCCAAGCCGGGCGAAAGACGACTTCAAATCCTGCAAGTACTCGCCTCAATGCTGGAAGATCCGAAGAGCGAAAAAATCACCACTGCCGCCCTTGCCGCCCGTCTCGAATGTTCGGAAGCCGCGCTCTACCGACATTTCGCCAGCAAGGCGCAGATGTTCGAAGGGCTCATCGAATTCATCGAAACCAGCCTGTTTGGCGTGATCAACCAAATTTCCGCCGAAGAAGCCCAAGGCCTGCAGCAGGTCGAGCACATGCTGGCCTTGCTGCTCAATTTTGCCCAGCGCAATCGCGGCATGACCAAGGTACTGACCGGTGATGCTCTGGTCAATGAAAACGAACGCCTGCAAGCCCGGATCAACCAGCTGCTCGACAAAATTGAAGCGGCGATCAAACAGGCCTTGCGCGTCGCCGCCACCCAGGGGCAGCTTTCGGCCAACGCTGATTTCAGTGGACTCGCCAATATTCTGCTCTGCTTCATCATCGGCCGCTGGCAGCAATACGCCAAGAGCGGTTTTACGCGCGAACCGCTGGCCAACTGGGCTCAACAATGGCCGATGCTTTATGTGACTTGCCTGAGCCAGCAAACTCCCTGAGTGAAACAGAGAAACACCCTCTCAGCAATGAAACATAAACTCGTGTAAAATCCGTCAGTTAAGTAGGGCACGTTGTGTTGTTCAAGCGCCCTAGTCCAAACGGGATTTTACGCATGCGCCCTACCGTCACTCGACTGGCATTTATTGACGCCTTAAAAGCGATCGCCTCACAACTCGTTGTGCTGCATCATCTGGCATTCTACGGCCCGATGTCGGATGTTGCGCGGGAGCTTGCGCCAGCACTTTTTTCGTGGCTAAGCCAAGACGCCCGAATCGCCGTCCAGATTTTTCTGGTTATCGGCGGCTTTCTTGCCGCAAAAGCCTTGGCCCCGAACGGCACACTCCTCACGCAGGCGCCTCTGACTCTGCTGAAAAAGCGCTACTTCAAGCTGGTCATTCCCTATTTTGCCGCCGTGGTTTTATGCATAATTTTCTCCAGCATCGCGCGTCACCTGATCGAGCATGACTCAATTCCCGGCCGTCCGACGCTACTGCAAATACTGGCTCACCTCACCCTGCTGCAAAGCCTTCTGGACTTCGACTCCCTCTCGGCAGGCGTTTGGTATATCGCCATCGACTTTCAGCTTTTCAGCCTGCTGCTTGCCCTGCTCTGGCTGGCCCGCACCACCGGGCAGGGTATTAGCCACGTACCCAAGCTCGGTGTTGCTTTTGTCGCCGTTCTTTCGCTGGCCTCTCTATTTTATTTCAACCGCAGTGCCACTTGGGATAACTGGGCGCTGTACTTCTTCGGCTCCTATGCCCTTGGCGCGCTTACCTACTGGGCTACGCTGTCCGAACGTAAACCGATCTGGCTGTTCACCATCGCCATGGTCGTTACTGCAGCACTGTCGATAGACTTCCGGTCGCGTATTGTTCTGGCATTGATCACCGCACTTGCACTGGGTCTTTCGTGCCACTTTGGTTTTCTTGAAAACACCCCGAAGAGCAAGGTACTGGCCTATCTGGGGAAAATTTCCTACTCTGTTTTCTTGGCGCACTTCCCGGTGATCCTCGTCATCAACGCACTGGTCACCCGGCTATCTCCCGACAGCCTGGCCCTCAACGCCTTCGGTTTCATATTCGCCTGGGCCGCCAGTATTGCCTCTGGCGCCTTGTTCTATCGCTTCATCGAAAACCGCACTCACCGATGGCAGGAAATCCTGATCAATCCTGTGCTTCGAACCATCGAACGTTTTGCACTGGTGCTCAGAACAAAGCCCTGACCACCACCTCTTCTGACGTCGCTGAGGTCCGGAATAGAAGCGTTCCCACTGTGGTCTGACGCGCCCCTGAAAATCGTGCTGCAGAATCTGTGGACTTATGGTTGATGCAACCATAAACTCCTGCAGATTCGATTTTCCTCGTCGCATGATCATTATCAGGCATGACATGAACCACCCCGATGACCAGATCATTAACGGAAGCCCGATTCCAACCTTTGTGATCGACCGCGACCATACGGTCACCCATTGGAACCGGGCCTGCGAAGTTCTCACCGGTTTGCTGGCCAGCGATGTTGTCGGCACCAAGAATCAATGGGTCCCTTTTTACAGCCATCCCCGCAATGTTCTTGCCGATTTTGTAATTGACGAAGCAGACGAGGTCTCCCTGCAGAAGCATTACGAAGGGATCACCCGTAAATCTCCCCTGATTTCTGACGCGTATGAGGTTGAAACTTTTCTGGTCACCCCGAGCCTAGGTGGGAAGTGGCTGTACTTCACCGCCGCAGCCCTGAGAGGCCCTTCAGGACAAATTGTTGGCGCCATACAGACCCTTCAGGACATTAGTGCTGTCAAACGTGCCAAGGAAAGAGAGCATGCCCTCAATATCAAGCTGGCGCGGACCGTCTCTGAACTACAAGACTCTCTGGAATTACTGAAAAAGAACCAGCACCAACTGATTCAATCGGAAAAAATGGCTGCTCTGGGCGGGCTGGTCGCAGGAGTCGCCCATGAAATCAACACGCCCGTCGGCATTGGTGTCACCGCTGCTTCCCTGCTCGAAGATAAAACCCGCGAATGCGCGAACCTTTTTTCAACCCAGGCCATGAAGCGCTCCGATCTTGACGCCTACTTCCGGCTGGCGATAGAGGCCTCTGCGATGATTCTGGCCAATCTGGGGCGCGCCTCGGATCTGATCCAACGCTTCAAGCAGGTTGCGGTCGATCAGTCCTGCGAAGAACTTAATGAATTCCGTCTCAAGGCGTGCCTCGACAATCACCTCATGAGCCTTCGCCCGATGCTTAAAAATGGCGCTCACACGGTACAAATCCAGTGCCGGGAGGATCTCGTCCTGAAAAGCTATGCCGGGGTGCTCGGACAAATCATCTCTATTCTGGTGATGAACTCTCAACTACATGGCTTCGAAGAAGTGAAAAATGGCTCCATTACATTGGATGTCGAAGAGCAGGGAGATGACATTGCTCTCGAGTACCGAGACAATGGCCGGGGCATTCCAATGGAGAACCTTGAGCACATTTTTGAGCCCTTTTTCACGACCAAGCGAAACCATGGCGGGACTGGCCTTGGCTTGCATATTTTGTACAACCTGATCACCCAGACACTCGGTGGGCAGATCGAACTGGAAAGCAAATACGGTCATGGCGTCCTGTTTCGTATTCATATCCCAAAATGCAGCCCGCCTAACCGAAGCGCATTTTTCCATGCCAAGTCTTCTGCCGATGCCAAAAAGGGGAGCGTATGAACACAACTGATGATGTGAATGACGATCTATTGTTTGCCGATGAATCGGTAGTTTCGCCACCGCACCATCGCACTCGCACCCCCTGGAAGCTGATGGTTGTTGATGACGAGGAAGAAATTCATCGCATTACCCGCATGGCCCTGAAGGATTTCACTTTTGAAGATCGCGGGCTGTCGTTTGTCAGTGCCTACTCCGGGGAAGAGTCAAAAGCGCTTCTGCAAGAACACCCCGACACGGCAATTGTCCTCCTTGATGTGGTCATGGAGACCGAACACGCCGGACTCGATGTGGCGCGCTACATCCGAGAAACGCTGGGCAACAAACTGGTGCGGATCATTCTGCGCACCGGGCGCCCCGGCCAGGCACCGGAAAGACGCGTGATCATGGATTACGACATCAACGACTACAAGGAAAAAACCGAGCTGACGGTTCAGAAACTGACCACCACCATCATTACCGCCCTGCGCTCACATCGTGACCTGCACATCATCGATCGCAACCGCAGAGGGCTACTGCAAATTATCAACGCCTCCGCGCAGCTCTTCGAAATCCAGTCTCTTCGCCAATTCGCCAACGGTGTCCTGACGCAGCTACTCTCTATCCTCAACTATGACGAGAGCTCGCTCTATTTCCATGACGCCGGTTTTTCACTACCTGATAAAAAAAACCAGTTTGTCATTCTCGCCGCCACCGGCGAGTTTGAAAGCTATACCGACAAGCATCCCAGCCAGACGATTTCAGATGAAATCAACGATCGTCTGTCCCAAGCTGTTGTCGCTCGCAGCAGCCTATTTTTTCCAGATGCTTACGTCGGATATTTTCCAACGCAAAGCGGGCGAACCGGCATCCTGTATCTAAACGGCGATGTCCAGAACATGCTTGAAATGGATCGTGATCTGATTCGTCTGTTTTCAACCAACGTTTCGATTGCCTTCAAGAATCTTGATCTCAACTTCGAAATCATCGAAACCCAGAAAGAAGTCATTTACACGCTCGGCGAGGTTGTCGAAACGCACTCGAACGAAACGGCGAATCATGTCAAACGTGTTGCCGAGGTCTCCTGGCTACTAGCCATGAAAGCAGGCCTGGGAGAAGAACGGGCCGACATCTTGCGCATGGCTTCCCCCATGCACGACATCGGCAAGGTGGGCATACCTGAAGCGATTCTGACCATGCCCGGAAAACCAACGCCGGAGGAATTTGAAAAAATCAAACCACACGCCGCCATCGGCTATGGCATCCTGCGCAAGTCGCGCCGGGAAATCATGGAAGCTGCAGCCGTCATCGCCCATCGCCATCACGAGCGCTGGGATGGTACGGGATATCCGGATGGGATCGCCGGGGAAAATATTCACATCTACGCCCGCATTACCGGACTGGCCGATGTATTTGACGCCTTGAGCCACAGCCGGGTCTATAAACAACCTTGGAAGTCGTCAGACGTTTATGAATACATCCGGGAGGAAAGAGGGAAACACTTCGACCCGCAACTGGTTGATATCTTCCTCGCGCACTTTGACGAGTTTGTAGGCATCAACAATATGTACCCGGCCTAAGCGCGGCAGCTAACTGAAAGCATTCACTCAAGAGCCACTCTTTCGGCTGATGATGGATAATTTAAATTACCGAGTCAATGGGACTCAGGAATGGCTGGATGATTCTGTTCTTTGAAAGAATGAGATCTCGCAGGTAATTGGTTATCTGACCGCTACCGCTGCGGCGCCATGCACAAGACAGCGGTGATGGAGCGCGACCTGCGACCACGTGAAGTTCAACGAGCTTTTGCTGACGCTGTAAATCATGAGCGATCGGAACAGGTAAAAAGCCGACACCCAGTCCGGCAACGTGGCACGCAATTTTCGTCTGCATATCGGGAACCAGAAGCTCCCTTTGTCTTGGCAATTTCCAAGCAGTGCGTTTCGAAATCCGGAGCGAGGTGTCCTCAACATTGATCGCTGGGAAAACACGAAGTGCATCATTATCCAGAGGCTCCTTAGCGGATGCGAGCGGATGGTTTGGGGCAACAACGAATGCCCAATTGACGAAACCGAGCGGCTGGGTAACAAAATCATCGTGAATCGTATCGAATCCGGGAGCGCCAAGCGCCATTTGCCCCCCATTGTGCAGCATTTGATCCCATACACCCATGTACACCCCTCTGCGGACATTGAATGCCGTATAGGGAAATTTTTCGGCAAGATGCGACAATAACAATGTCATGTTATCTGCGCGGTATAACAAATTATTGATGATCAGATTAAAGTGAGGCTCAATGCCCTCTTTCATCTGTTTCAACTCGTTGGGGAGCGTCTGTAACCAGTCGAAAATCTGGCTGGCTTTTTCATAAAGATACTCCCCCGAAGGCGTCAGGGTGACGACACGCGTAGTGCGCTGAAAAAGCGGAGTACCTAGATTGTCTTCAAGGAGCTTGATCCGGTAACTAATCGCCGATGTGGACTTGTAAAGGAGGTCCGCTGCAGCTGAAAAACTGCGCAATCGCGCAACGGCGAGAAAGGTCCGCAGCATTTCCTGATCAAGTTTCACCTTCAGTGAGTCAGGCACCTTGTCATCTGAAAAACGACCGCCCATAAATCAGCCCCGAATTATTTCCGATGTAGTCAGTGGATTGCCAACAAATCGTCAGTGTGAACTAAAAGCATCTATTCCACTTGGTTTTCACCACCAGCGATGCTTTCCTGTCCAAGAAAAAATCACAGAAACGCAATACAACTGCCCCTCTGTGATTGTATCAAGGAGTGTTTTTGCAGCAATGAGAATCACATCGAGAATGAAAGGACATATCATTCCAGCGAGAAGCAGTTCTGAAGCAATAACGGTGTTGGCAAACAAACGGACGGTGAGTTCGTCACGTCTGTCGCCAACGGATTCGGCTTTCAGAGATCGTAATTGGTTTTTGAATACTGATGCGTCTGCGCCACGATACGCCCGCGTTTAACGACAAAGCTACGGACGGGCTGATCGAGAATCACATCGGCAACTCTATACGTATCAAGAACAACAAGGTCGGCATCCTTGCCAATTTCGATTCCGTAATTTGGCAAGCGCAAGGCACGAGCCGCATTCGTCGTCAGCATCGGCAGCACCGTGGGCTGATCATCGGCCCCGCCAAGGTGGCAAGCGGGAAGTGCCAATGCGGCAATCTGAAGCAGGTCGCCAGTGCCGTAAGGGGTGAACGCATTGCGAATGTTGTTGGTTGCCAGGCATACGTTAACTCCCCCGTCACGCAAGGCCCGAACGGGGGTGATGGTGCGCCGGACGTTGAACTCATCCTTCCGCCCCCCCAGATGCATGTCGGTGGCAGGCAAGCACATCACTGAAATCCCTGCGTCACGCATCAAGGCGATGATCTCGTTGCGTCGTTCCGGCCTGGTTGCAGCAAGTGCCGTCAAGTGTCCGACGCTGACGCGCCCTTCATACTTTTCGGAGATTGTTTTTCGCGCCAGATACTCAATCGACATAGCATCGTCATCGTCGCGGAAGTCTTGATGGAAATCAAGATCCTTGTCGAAATCCTTGGCCAGGCGAAACACCCAGTCAATGTGTTCGTTGGCGTTCGTGTCATTGTAGGGAATCCCCCCAACGACATCTGCTCCTTTTTTCATGGCCTCGACCATCATCGCGTCGGTGCCGGGGGACTTTAAGATGCCTTCCTGCGGAAAGGCAACAACCTGAATGTCGATGAGGCCGTGAAACTCACGACGTAAGTCAAGTACGGTGTCAAAGCCGGTAAATCCCTGTGCGGGATCAAATTCGGCGTGCGCCCGCACATGTGTACTTCCATACGCGATCAGTTGTTTAAGTACCCGGCGCGCCCGCATCTCAATATCCTCACGGGTAAAGGTGGGCTTGAGAGCGGCACTGACGGCAATCGCTTCCATTAAGGTACCGGAGCGATTGGGCTTTCTATCCATAACAAACGCTTTTTCGAGATGCAGATGGCTTTCAATCAGGCCAGGGATCATTACCCGCCCGCCGGCATCGATTTCCTGAGTACCGTAGCAGGCAAGTTTTTCTCCGATGTCAGCGATCTTGCCGTGTTTGATGGCCACATCCATATATGGCGCGTTGTCGTTGAGCCGCACCTTGCGAAATATGAGATTCATGTATAGCTCCAGGGATTATCGGTATTCAGACAAAGACAAAGGAAAGTACAACCAGTAACGCCAGGCAGCTGCAGACGTAAGGCGCATTTCCCTTTGAGACCTGAATGATGGGAATGCGGAAGCCGGCAGACAGCGCCTGCATCGTGATATTGACCAACGACACCTGGCTGCCAAATCCGACACCGATGGTGACAAAACCCACGGCTAACGGACTGAAACCGAGAGCCACTGCGATCGGCAGGATTAGAATCAGAATCGATCCAACATAAGCCCCGGCGGGAAATCCGATAGCAAAACCCGCAATGACGGCAGTGGGTACGACCAGTGCTGGAGGTGCCATTTTGACGATGCCGGCAATGGTGGCAAAAGCGCCGGTCTTTTCAATCATCCCGATGAAGACCAGGAAAATACCGACTTGCAGAAGCCGGGTCAGAATATAGGATGAACCATCAATCATCGCATCCACGGATTGGTTCAGATTGAAGTCGCTGCAGAAATAGACCAGCGCCGTAGTGATGATCGTATAGGCAATCGGTCCGAGTACGGGGCTGCCGACCAGCTTGTTAACGAATGGCCCGGCGATGACCGAGAACAGCAGAAAAATGGCCGGGATGGTCCGTTTCCACAATTCGGCGTTCGACATGGCACGATACTCTGCCGGCTCCTCACCCGTGAACAGCGACTTGGCGCGCAAGGTTCCCACGAACGCGATGACTACGGCGATGACACAGAACAACAGCCAGTACGGTTGCATGAGCGACACGTATTCAGCCACAGGCACTCCGGTCAGCTTCGATACCACTGACGATTCGAGAGAAGCCGGCGAGGTGGTGAACGATGCTGCGGCGGCAATCGACATGCCCGCGATAACAGCCGGAATTGCCCCAACGGCGGCAAATGCGAGCGGGGCAATGACCATGGCACTCCCCCCCCCAATACCTGACATATACGTTGCCGCGGCTTGCAAAATAACAATGAAGGCGCCGACATACTCCACCCGCCCGCCAATATTGCGGCGAACCAGGGTCAGTGCCGAAGCGTAGCCACCCGCCTTGAAAACCGCCATCGCCACGGCAGAGTTGATGATTGGCACGGTGATCGAGAGCATTTTTGGGACCGACTCAACCAGGCCCTTGTTGGCGGCATCGATTCCGAGACCGCCAATGATCATCGCCATCACACCACCCGCAAGTGCTGCGACCAGCATATTGACTTGCATGAACAGCAAACCAAGAATCAGGAGAATCGGGACAACGCCGATCACTTGGGCAATGCCGCTACCTTCTGTTGATCGCGCGACAAACGCCATTCCGATGCAGACGGCCAGCACTCCAAAAATGGCCATATTGCGCTTGTTGGCGAGCGGCTCTGCTGCCTGGGTTGTAGCCGAATTATTGCTTGTACTCATGATTGCCCTCCTCCCTGTTGTTGTTCAATCAATGCTTCCAGTGCTTTTTCAAAGCAGCCAAGCGGCGCGCGGACTGTACCAGCGCCAACCTGACCGAGCCCAGCCTTGCGATGTGCAATTCCGGTATTGATCAGCGGTGTTATTCCGGTTTCAACGACCAGACGGACATCCAACCCAAGGCAAGCCCCCTGGAAATTCCAATTCGGAATTTGCAACAAGGGGTTGGTATCAACGTAGATTTCGCGCATTTCCTCGCTGATCTCGAGAGCATCCGAGAATCCACCTGCGCCAACAAAACGCGTAACCCCCGGCGCCGCGATCATTGCCGTAGCACCGATGCCAAGTGTTTCGGTAATTGCGCTGTCACCAATGTCCGGATTTGCATCGTCCTGCGTAAATCCAGTAAAAAAGAGCCCGACGGGCGTGTTGACCGGCGCGGTAAACCACCGTTTCCCCAACCCGCTAACCCGAATGCCAAAGTTGCGGCCGTTACGCGTCATCGCCGTGACAATAGTGCCAGCCTCTATCGTCGCTGCTGCGTCCATCACGCACTTGCAATACGCCATCGCAACATTAAGAAAAAACTGGTCGGTGCGGTCAAGAAAATCCATAACCTCTTCTTGCGCTTTGGCGCTTCCGCCACTCGCAACGATCTTTGCTGCCAGCGTATTGAACAGCAGCGATGAGGCCGCGATATTACGCTGATGAAATTCGTCGCCCATGGTGATAGCTTTCGCCATCAACGTCGTCAGATTGACACCTCCATCAATCCTCCCCAGCGCAGCTGAAAGCATGGGTGCCAGAGTGTCACGCATCCAGGCCAGCCTGGTTTGAACTTCACCTTCGTAAGCGCCAAAACGCATGACCTTGCCGATGCCTTCATTAAGATTGCAATAGGCAACATTTCCGTGCTCAGCGTTTTTGACCACCAAAACCGGCATATGCGGCGAGGTGATACCGCCCATTGGCCCAACAGCGGAATTGTCGTGACAAGGAACAAAACGGATCTGCCCGGTAGAGGCCAGTTCTTCTGCTTCGGCTGGAGTTTTTGCCCAAGCCTCAAACAGGCTGGCACCAATGACTGCCCCTTGCATGGGGCCAGTCATATTGCCCCATTCGATGGGAGGGCCTGCATGCAATAGCGTGCGATCTTCGCACAAAGCGGGAATGCATTCGTGTGCCGGTTTGACGTCTACCCAATGCGGGCGGGCTTTCTTGATTTCAGCAATGACGGCCTCATTGGCCTGACTAAGTGTTTCGTACGACATGATTTTCTCCTGACCTTTGAATTAAGCTATTTGAGTTGTGCGAGCAGACCCTGCATACGTTCGTTGCCACCACCACCCGGCTCCCATTGCTGATGTACGACTTTTGCACCGTTAGAATGCAATTCGTTGGCAAATCCGCGTAATCCAATGTTAATGATGGCAGGCGTCCGCTGCAGCAACGACGGCACTTCGCCTGAATTCTGTATGGGCACACAGATCAGTTTGCTGGCCAGCAAAATGGCCGAGCGGACACTTTCCACAATGATGACTCCGGCCTCTTCCAGCTTGTTCGCTTGACCGGAACGATCCTGCGGATCTCCATCGGTTCCGGTTATCGTTGCGATAACCACAATCGGCGCTTTGTTACCTCGAGCCTTGCGCAACTCGAAGACCGCCTGAGCCACTTCGCCTGCGGGGTCGAGATGTCCGCCATAGCCAAGTACGATATCGAGCAGCAATACGCCGACCGAGTCTTCGTTGGCCAAGCGGACAATCATCTCGTTGCGTAAAGAAGGGTCGATCATCGGATGCGGGCGACCCCGCGTATAGAAATCATCACCAAGATCGATGATGCGGTGTTCGCCGCTGTGCAACATGCAACCTTCGGCATGTGCCTTGTCAGCTTCGACCCCCAGAGCATCTCCCAGCAACAAGGCGGCCTCTGCCGCAAGCGTCCCGCCACAGTAGAGGCCACAAATACCCTTGGTCGAAACATTCGGCAGATTGACCAGCAGCGAGTCCAGACACGACAGCTCAAAAGCCAGTGCCGCCGCCTCATCCAGAGTTTGGGCAAAGTGGACGTTTCCCCTGCTGCGGCCGCCGGAGCGCTCACCGAGGAACAGGGCCACGACCGGCTTTCCGATTTTTTCCATGGCTTGCAGGATGCGATCCTTGACCCTAGGGGATGGCGGTTTTGAAACGAAAGCAACAACCCGGCTTGCGGGGTCTCTGGCAACGTAATCCAGCGCCGTGAGGGCGCTGACTCCGCCGACACTTTCCGACAGATCTCGCCCGCCAAGCCCCAGTGCATGCGTGATACCGCCACCGAGCCGGGCAATCTGTGAGGTGATTTCCTGAATCCCGGTACCCGAAGCGCCAACCACGGCGATCGAACCGGCGGGTATGCGGTTAGCGAATGCCAGAGGCACCTTGCCAATGATTGATGTGCCGCAGTCCGGCCCCATAACCAGCAAGCCTTTTTTGTTGGCAAGCGTTTTTAGCTCAATTTCATTTTCGATCGTTACATTGTCGGAGAACAGCATCACATGGCAGTTGTCTTCCAGCGCCTGCCTCGCCGGCTCGAACGCATAATGTCCGGCAACCGAAATCAGCACGAGGTTAGCGTCCGGCAGCAACTGTTTGGCGCGTCGCCAGCTCCGGGCCAGCGGATACTTAGCCTGACTGTTGGCGCTACCGATCTCCGCCAAACGCGATTTGGCCTGCTCGGTAACGCTCTCGATGACAGCAGGGTCATCGCTATCACAATCGACAACGATGCACAGATCGTTCGGAGTGGCCAATTCAAGCGTTTCGTGCCAGAGCCCGGTCTCGCGGTACACATCCTTGTTGGCGGGAGTGCCCATCATGACTGACACCAGATTGACAGACGGCAAGGCCGACAAATCCCTTGATAGAACCATCAACGTGACTGAATCCTGAAAATTCCCCTTAAGCAGGGTTGCATACCGCATTAGTGCTCCTCCTGAGTGTTGTTGGTCGCTTTCGCTTCCTTGAAGAAAAACATCCCTAACAAACCGACGATCAGAATTGCTGCCGAAAGGTAGAAATTGGCGGCAAGACTGCCCGTGGCGTCGGAAATCATCCCGGCAATGGTGGGTGCGAGAATTGAAGACGACATGCCGACAAAATTGTAAATACCGTAGGCAGTGCCATAGGATTCCTTGGGGGCGTTGTCAGCAACGCTGGCAACCAACACGGGGTCTAGCGCCAGCTTGCCGAAGAATCCGTAAACACATATGGCCATAATGACCTGATTGACATCCTGCACGAACGCGATGCTGATCAGGCTCAGTGCTGCGATCGGAACCAGCAGCAGGACCAATGGCCTGCGCTTTCCTAGCTTGTCGGAAATCCGGGCAAACAAAAGGCCACCGGGGATCGAGACCCACGCCACCAGTGAGGCGATATTGCCGATTTCCTTGACGGGAATCCCGCGCTCGGTTTGCAGGTAGTAGGGCAGCCAGGTCAGGATCATGAAGAACCCGAAGAGAGAACAGAACACCATCAGGTAAGTCAGGAGCAGATTCCGCGTCTTGAGCAGCGAGATGAACGAGGTGGCGCCCGATGCTACTGAAGCAGCGGCAGGACGCGGAGGCTCATTAACCATCCACCAGATGAGCAAGCCGACGATGATCGTCGGGATGGCCATGAAAAAGAACGGTGTGCGCCATCCCAGATTGAGCGTGTGAGCAATCCAACTCGATGCCATAAGTCCGAGAGCGATGCCGAAGGCCATTCCGGAGTTGATGATGGCGCTCCCAAGCGATCGGTGCTTCTGCGGAATCTGCTCGGAACTGATGCCGTATTGCGGTCCATAGTAGGTACCTTCTCCGGCTCCGGTAATGACTCGCGAAACGATCAGTTGCCAGTACGATTTGACGCATCCGGTAACAGCGGTAAACACACCGAAAAGGATGAATCCAGGGACTAGTACCTTCTTGCGTCCGATACGATCGCCAATGATGCCGGCAGGTATTTGCAGTATCGCGTAGGAAAGAAAAAACAGGCTGCTGATGAGTCCCAACTCCATCCCGCTGAGATTGAATTCATTCTGTATATCTTTCATGACCGGGTTGAGAACCGTGCGGTCGGCGTACATAAAAATCCAACCGACCCAAAACAGAAAAACGGTGACCCACCATGCCGGCACACCAAATCTGCGTTCTTCTTCGACTTCGTTTGTATCCCGGACAGTTGATTCTGTTTTCATTACGCCCCCTTTTTATAATGGCCTGTTCGTAAGTCGAGGCTAGTATGTCACGCGTTCTGGAAGCAGTCTTCTGGGGGTGGTGCGTGGGACATGACGCTTTCGAAACAACCCCGAATGGGGTGTATGCCGCATTGCCACAAGCATGCGGCATGGGTAGCGGAGGCGTTAACGCAAACTCAAATCACCGATTGTTCGAAACATTCAATCAAAGAATGATCATGTTTGACGAATGAGATAGTCGACCCATACCGCCAACAACGGACTGGGAACGTGCCGAAGGATAGTGGGAGGCGGGATTTCAACAATTCGATACGTCTCAGCTTGCCGGATTTGAAAGGCAGAAAGGCCTCTATACAAATAATTGAACATCTCCGCCCGTCACTTTGCTTAACGATTGTTCAATAAATTGAGTAAAACGATCGCTTGAGCACAACCATAATTTTTCCGTCGTCGTACCTAACGGCAAAGTTGAATAACCGACCTCAGTAGCTCGTAACGGTATTAAAGCTGACTTTGCATTTCTGGAATTAAATTGGGAGTGTTCATGAAAGATGGTTTCGGAATTCCACGACGTTTGATCGTGGCTGTTGGAGGTAATGCCATTGAACCCGCGGGAACAAAAGGTACGCCGGAGGAGCAGAAGGCCATCGCGGCGGCAACGGCAAAATCAATGCTGCCCTTGCTTGAGCTGGATAATCAACTGGTGATTGTTCACGGCAACGGCCCACAGGTGGGCAAATTATTGCTGACCAATGCGATTGCACGTGACCGGGTGGCCCCGCAGTCGCTCGATATTCTGGTAGCACAGACTCAGGGCGCAATGGCCTATATCCTCTCGCAAGCATTTGAGAATGCCTTGCGCGAAGTGGGCAATTCCCGTCATGTTGTTGGTTTGGTGACGCAGGTCGAAGTGAATCCGGATGACCCCGGATTCACGAACCCGACGAAGCCGGTGGGGCCTTTCTTCAGTCAAGAAGTGGCAGAATCGTTGTCGCAAGAGTTCGGCGTAACCGTCAAAGAGGATTCAGGGCGGGGCTGGCGCTACGTGGTGGCTTCGCCACTGCCCAAGCATATCTGTGATATCTCGCTGGTCGAAGCGCTGATGTGTATGCGCACGGTTGTTGTCGCTGGAGGCGGAGGAGGCATTCCGGTCGTTCGCGACGAGAGGGGCGGACGACAAGGCGTAGAGGCCGTGATCGACAAAGACCTCACCGCCGGTCTCATGGCTAATGTCCTGGGCATTCACGACATGATGATCCTGACAGCCGTTCCAAGCGTGGCAGTCAATTTTGGCAAGCCTGAGCAGCGAGAACTGAGTCATGTTTCCTTGTCCGATATTAGACGCTATCACGCCGAGGGGCACTTCCCCCCGGGCAGCATGGGACCCAAGATTGAAGCAGCAATCCGTTTCCTTGACGCCGGTGGGAAACGGGTCATTGTCACCAGCCTGGAAGCCGCGCTTCCTGCCCTGCGCGGCGAAACCGGAACACACATTGTGCATGATCATGATGTTGAACTTACACAGTACGCATCTGGTCATGCACAGGTATCTTATGGAAACCACAAAACTCCGGAAATATCGCTTGCATGAAAGTGCCGTCAGGTCCTGAGGTCAAGAGGTCAACGATGAAGCAATCACTGCCCGGAACTGCGACAAGCCAACCGGCCTCTCACAAGGGACGACCGTTGTCCATCAATGCCTTGTCTGCAGACGTGGCAGTATTCAGGACCGACAACGCTCAATGGCAGGGTGTACGTCTGCACAGCCTGTTTGAGCGCGTCGTTAATCTCGAACTGGCAGATGGTCGTCTGATCACCTTGGCGCATCGCGAATCCGACAATGCGCCGGATACGGTTGTCGTCGACGTCAAGCAATGGTCCAGAATGGGTATCCAGATGGATAGCTGCATCCTCTTTTCGGGCGGCTGCCTCCTGTTAGGCGATGAAGTTGCCATATTGCTCGACAAAGCGCGTCCCTGGTCTTGCCATTTGCCGGTCTATGCCCCCAATAACTCACGCTTGCGTGCCAATCTGGCCATTGCGAACGATCACCTTGAAGAACATGGTCGAGGCATTGGCATCCCGTGCCTGACAGAGCGGGCGATGTCAGACTTCGAAAGAGAATTGACCGCTCTCTTTCGTGAAAACTGCAAGGGCTTGTTTCTGGCCGCTGTTGCCAACGATGAAGGGCTGGCGCGGAAACATATTGATAAGCTGCTCGGTCTTGGCCCGGGCCTAACGCCGGCCGGTGATGACTTTCTTCTAGGTTTTCTTACCGCGCTGAATATTCCAGAAAGCCCCCGGCATGACTGGCAGGGCCTAGGACAGTACATCATTCAAAGAGCCATCCAGAGCACCAACACCATCAGTCTGGCCGCATTGCGTCACGCCGCCAAGGGGCAGGTGCGCTTCAGGCTGGTTCGGCTCTGTGTTGCCCTGCTTTATGAAGATCGTTCGTCACTCGTGACAGCGCTCGATCATGTGCTGTCGATTGGTGCAAGCTCGGGAACGGACATCGCTCTCGGCCTCCTGTCGGGTTTTCGGCTGCATATTGAAAACTAGGCAGCGATCCAGAATCCGCTGCAGCATTCCAAATGCAAAAAATCTCAGTCGGAAATCCGAGCAATTGAATGACGCGTCAGCTTGTGTCCACTGTCATCAGGCATGGTTTATTGGCCTGACTGAGCAACAGACTGTCTCAGATATTTGAACAATATCGCATATTGTCTTTGTCATACTTCATGAACTGACCACCCTCCAGCCTGATCACTCGATGCTTGCCAAGGTGTCATTGCTGCGGGATCAGCGAGACCTATTTCCAAAACAACTTTCATGCTTGGGAGTCAATACAATGAAAACACATGTTATTGCCTTGTGCTTCTCTCTTGTTGCCAGCATCTCGTCAGTTTCGGCTCAGACCGCCCTGATTACCGGGCAGGCACCTGCCGGTCAAAATCTTCAGGAAATCGTCAGTACGGTTCAGAAGGTCATCCTCGGAGCCATGGCGGGTGACCGCGCGATGGTTCAAACCTATATGGCCCCGAACGTTGAGCTGACATTTGTTGGCCGCAAGCTTGCCGCAGCGGACGAAATTGGCAAGTTCAACTCAACGCGATACAAATGGGTAAAAAAATCGATTGACCGCTGGGACGTTGGATATTCCGGAAACGAGATCATGGTTTATAGCCTTGGTACGCTCTATGGTGAATGGACTGATGGAACGCCCTTCAAAGGAAACCGCTATATCGACCGCTTCATTATCGTTGATGGAAAAATTACCAAGATGGATGTGTGGAATGACAGCGCCGAAATTCTCATGATCCGAGCCGGACTGGTGAAGGATTGAATTACTGGCATTTGTCATAGGCATCTGCTGAAGCAGAAATTGAGCGGGTATGTTGTCACAAACGAAGAGGTCATGTTCGATCTCTTGAGAAACCGAATCGACTTCAAATTTGTATGACGTGGAGATTTTCTTCACTTTATTAGGAGTAATGAATATGCGTTTCAACATGAGCGGGTTACTGGGTGGCATCAGTGTCGTTATGACCATGATGGGCGGACAAGCCCTGGCCGGCCAGGGCACGGCGGCGGAAGCGGAAGCCATGGAGGGGAAGGCTGTCGCATACATCAAGCAAGTGGGCCCTGAGAAAGCTTACGAAGAAATCACCAACGGCAAGATGTTCAAGGATCGTGACCTCTTCGCCTTCGTTTATGACATGAACGGCAAGAGTCTCGCCCATGGTGGCAACCCCAAGCTGGTCGGCAAGGATCTGATGAACATGCGCGATCCGGATGGCAAACTGCCCAACAAAATCCTTATCGATGTAGCCAAGGAAAAAGGCAAAGGATGGGGTTCCGAAGTCAAGTTCATGAATCCGGTAACGCAGCAGATTCAGCGTCGACAGGTTTATGTTGAGCGCCTGGGTGACACGGTGGTCGCGGCAGGAATCTTCCTCGAATGAGTGAGCATCACCAACGGCTGGCGCTCGGATGCCAGCCGTTCTGACGAGCCATCCCGACATTTCGAAAGCCCTATCATGAACTTGCTGAGAAATATAAATATTGGCAACAGGCTACTCATTGCCTTCGCACTGATCGTTGCACTGATGGGGACTTTGATGCTCGCCGTCGGCATCAGTAACGCCAGCAATCAAGCCGAGCAACTGGCAGCACTGGGACGGGCCGCTGAACAGAAAGCGCTGGCCACGGAATTGTCAGATGCCCTGTTGAGCAGCGCCGTGGCGATTCGCAACATTGGACTGCAAACCACGGTTGACAAGGTCCAGCAAGAAGAAGACGAAGCCAATAAACAACGGACTCGCTTTCTTAAGGCGATGTCCCAACTCGACAAATCGAATTTGGGTCCTGAAGAGACGCAAGTCTTCGAAAAATTGACGGCTATTGACAAAGAAATGTCAGGACGCCTGAAGGAAGCCATCAACTTCGCCACCATGTTCAACCCGGAACTGTCGGCAGCGGTCATCATCAACACGATTGATCCCCTGTTGAACAAGGCGCGGGGAGAACTTATCGTTTTCGTCCAGTTGCAGGAAAAAAGCGAACGCAAAGCACTTGAGGTGACTGCTCATCGCCAGTCCACGGCAAAACAACTGGCAATTGGCGCGACAATTATCGTCATTCTGCTTGCCGCGGGTGTTGCGCTCTTGATCACTCGCAGCATAGTCAATCCGTTACGCGCCGCGGTCAAAGCGGCCGAATATGTTGCCCAGGGTGATTTGTCGCACCCTCTTGTCGCTGACGGGAACGACGAGGTCAGTCAATTGCTCGTTGCATTGCGCCAGATGCAGAAAAATCTGTCCGAACTGATCAATCAAATCACTCAAACCGCAGAACAGGTACAGGAATCGGCTGGCAGCATGTCAGCAACTTCTGATTTTTTCAATCAGAGTATGCAATCGCAAAGCGAGGCCGTTTCCAGTGCAGCAGCAGCGATCGAAGAAACCACGGTCAGCATCCAAATGGTATCTGAAACCGCAAAGGCGGCACATAATGGCGCCGAATACTCTGCACGTATTGCCAATGAAGGAAAGCAGCGCGTCGATAGCGCGGTCGTGGAAGTTAAGAAGATTGCCGAAAGCGTCGGAGCCAGTACTCAGATTATTGGAGAACTCCATGCCAGCTCGCAACAGATTAGTCAGATCGCCAATGTGATCCGCGACATTGCTGACCAGACCAATCTGCTAGCGCTGAATGCCGCCATAGAGGCGGCCCGTGCTGGAGAACATGGACGTGGCTTTGCAGTCGTTGCCGACGAGGTTCGAAAGCTGGCTGAACGTACAAGCACTTCAACCAGTGAAATCAAGCAGATGATCGATAGCATCCAGGCCGAAGCTGACCGCGCCGTCGAACAAATGAAACATGCTACGCATTATGTTGAATCCGGCGTTGGCATGATCAATGATCTTCAGGCTCCGCTCCAGAATTTGGCGGATAACTCATCTGCGGCTGCCGCAAACCTGGCCGATCTCTCTGGCAGCATCGGCGAGCAAAGCATGGCCAGTACGCAGATTTCGCAGAGCATCGAGAAGATCGCGCAAATGGGTGAAGAAAACAGTAGAGCAGCAGCTGAGAGTTACAAGAAAGCCAAAAAACTCAAGAATACGGCAGATTCCTTGCAAGCAACTGTTGGCCGTTTTCATTGCTGAAGGGAAACAACTGTTTTAAGGATGTCTACTGGTACAGGGGTTATTCATGCGCCGGTTTTAGCGCGGACGCAAAGCCGCACGTCAAACGCAAACGTCCACAACAATAGAGGCCAATGCCTGTTATTTTTTAGCAAACGAACCGGTGATCCAATGGCACTGCCGAGGCAATGCCATTGCTCAAATTTCGTTTTCAGCACGGCCGTTGACACCTGAACCGCGCATCTCCAAGTCGCCTCAATTAGTTGGCTCTGTACACCAAACGCATTGAGCATCGACCTTCCTGGCTACTCCTTGAGCCAAGCTGCCGCTTCGAGCGCGAAATAGCTCAGCACCCCATCCGCCCCCGCCCGCTTGAAGGCCAAAAGGCTCTCCAGCACACAGGCTTTTTCGTCCAGCCAGCCGTTTTGTGCGGCAGCCTTGAGCATGGCATATTCACCACTCACCTGATAGGCGTAGGTCGGCACCTTGAACTCGTCTTTCACACGGCGCACGATATCAAGATACGGCATTCCCGGCTTGATCATCACCATGTCGGCGCCTTCGGCAAGATCCAGAGCCACTTCACGGAGCGCTTCGTCGCTGTTTGCCGGATCCATCTGATAGGTCTTCTTGTTGCCCTTGCCGAGATTGCCCGCCGAACCTACGGCATCGCGGAATGGCCCGTAGAAGCTGGAGGCATATTTGGCCGAGTAGGCCAGAATCCGGGTATGAATCTGCTGTGCCGCATCCAGCTCAGCGCGAATACGCGCCACTCGGCCGTCCATCATGTCGGACGGCGCCACCACATCCGCGCCCGCCTGCGCGTGGGTAAGTGCCTGCTTCGCCAGCGCTTCAAGCGTCTCATCATTAAGCACATAGGCCCGCGGATCGTCAGCGGCAATCAGCCCGTCCTGGCCATGACTGGTATAGGGATCAAGGGCAACGTCGGTAATCACGCCGAGCTCTGGAAATTCCTTTTTCAGCGCGGAGACCACGCGCGGCACGAGGCCATCGGGATTCCATGCTTCTTCAGCCCCCGGCGTTTTGAACGAAACATCAACCACCGGGAATAGCGCCAGCGCCGGAACGCCCAGAGTGAGCGCCCGCTCAGCCGTTTTCAACAAACAATCCAGGCTCTGCCGTTCAACGCCAGGCATGGAAGACACAGACTCGATACGACGGCTACCGTCAAGAACAAACACCGGGTAGATCAAATCATCCGCAGTGAGTACCGACTCACGCATCAGGCGACGCGAAAAATCGTCTCGGCGCATCCGCCGCAGTCGAGAACCAGGAAAGTTTTCATTAAAATTCATGGCGTTACAACCTTTCTCACAGCACTAACACATCAGCATGAAAAAATAATGCGCCCACGGGAACTTCGCGCAAACACCATACTCTTAATCAACAGATGGTTCACGCCGTCTCCCGCTTCATCTCCCTGAGCGGGCGCCTTACATCTAGGTTAAGGCATTTCCGCCCCCGGCTCATACCTTTGCCGGGGGCTTTTTGTTTTCTGACACTTTGGCAACCGGCTTGACCATGCGCGCACTCCAGCCCATCGCTTTGCGATTCTTGAGCCGGGCGGTTTTCTCGGTACGCAGGCCAACCGGCGGCGCCACTTCGTCAACCACCTCCATCCCCATCCATTCACCCAGAACTTTCTCCGCCTCAGAGACTCCGGTTTTCTTCAGGCTCGAAAACAATTGCAAGGAAACATTTTCTCCAATCTTGCCAAGCACACTGCCGACCTCGCGCATCACCAGCGCCTGTTCCTGACGGGTCAGTTTGTCGGCTTTGGACAGCAACACATGAATCGGTTTTCCGGTTTGGGCGAACCATTCCAGCATTTGCAAGTCCAATTCCGTCAGTGGATGTCGGCAGTCCATGATCAGCACCAGCCCGACCAGCGGTAGCCGATATCGCAAATAGGGGGCTAACAAGCCTTCCCACTGCGAACGGATTTCCTCTGGCGCCTTGGCAAAGCCGTATCCGGGCAGATCAACGAGATATTTCCCGGCTTCAAGGGAAAAGAAGTTGAGATGCTGCGTTCTGCCAGGAGTTTTGGAGACAAAAGCAAGGCGGGTATGATTGGCCAGCGTGTTGATGGCCGAAGATTTTCCGGCATTCGAACGACCGGCAAAAGCGATTTCCCGCTCGGAGTCGGTGGGCAAATCAAGCAAATTGGCGACGGTCGTATGAAAAACCGCCTTCTGAAATAGTGGCATGGGTGACCTGAGCAGAGTGAAAGCTAAAGCTAAAAGTACTATAGAATATCAGGTTTGGAAGATTGCTTCTGTGAACCCGAACTCATCTAGGAGTTTGTACATGATTCGCACTGTGACTCTCGCGGCTTTGATGACCGCCAGCTTTTCTGTTTTCGCTGCGGGAGAGGTTAAAGTCAAACCGAACCTCGCACAGGCCAAAAAGACGGCTGAGAGCGTCTGTATTGCCTGTCACAATGCTGACGGCAACAGCACCATAGGCGCCAATCCAATTCTGGCCGCCCAGGGTGCCGACTATCTCTACAAACAACTGGTCGAATTCAAGTCCGTCGACGGCAAACCCGCACTGCGCAACAACCCGATCATGGGGGGCATGACGGCGGCACTGAGTCAGGATGACATGAAAGGGCTGTCACTCTATTTCTCGCAGCAGAAGCAGAAACCGGCGGTTGCCGTCGATGCCAAGCTCGTTGCCGCGGGTCAGGCGATCTGGCGCAAGGGCGATTTCGACAAAGGCATTCCGGCCTGCGCCGGCTGCCATGGGCCGACCGGAGCTGGCTTGCCAGCACAATACCCGCGCCTGTCGGGTCAGCATGCTGAATACACCGAAGCACAACTGAAGAACTTCCGCAGCGAAGAACGATCCAACGACCAAGAGAAGGTTATGCGTACCATTGCTGACAAGCTCTCCGACAAACAGATCAAGGCCGTCGCCGACTATATTGCCGGTTTGCGCTAATTCAACTCAACCCGTAACAGCTCGCTTGGTAAGGAAGGCACTTCATGAAAACCCTAAAACAGCTCATTGAAGCCAAAGGCAACAAACTCGCTGCCGTAGCCCCCGAACAGTCCGTTCTGCGGGCTCTGGAAATCATGGCTGAAATCGATGTCGGCGCGCTCCTGGTCATGGATGGAAAACAGCTGGTCGGCGTTTTTTCAGAGCGCGATTACGCGCGCAAAGTCATCCTCCAGGGCAAGGCATCACGTCACACCCCGGTCAGTGAAATCATGACCGGCAAGGTCATCTACGTGACTCCTGACAAGACAGTCGAAGAGTGCATGGCCATCATGACCGACAAGCACATCCGTCACCTGCCAGTTCTTGATGCCAACAAGGTCGTACTCGGGGTGATCTCGATCGGCGATGTGGTCAAAGAAATGATCAGCGAACAGCAATTCATCATCACCCAGCTTGAGAACTACATCGCCGGCTAAGCCTTTTTCGCCCCATTGAAAAGAGCAGGCCTTGGCCTGCTCTTTTTTCGCTTCAGCACCCGAAACGGTTATTTGATGCTCAGCAGGCTTTCATCCCATTTGGCATGCTTTTCAAAGCCAAGAAGATTCGCCGTCGTTGCTGCCAGATTCGACAAACCGGCGGCTGCATTCGCCTTGAGCCCGAGCTTGCCGCCACTGACGTTGTCGTAAAGAATCAGCGGTACCGGGTTAAGCGTATGCGCCGTCTTGGCCTGGAACGAACCATCGGCATTGATGGCCGGCTGTCCGGTTTTTTTGTTCAATTCGAACATCTCGTCGGCATTACCGTGATCAGCGGTAATCAAAGCCACACCGCCCATGGCATCAATCACCGGCAGCAGCCGTGCCAGCGCCAGATCAACCGCCTCAACGGCCATCGTCGCTGCGCGGAAATTTCCGGTATGCCCGACCATGTCGCCATTGGCGAAGTTGCAGCGTAGCGTTCGGTATTGGCCGCTCTTCAGCGCGGCGATCATGGCGTCGGCGATTTCGGCCGACTTCATCCATGGCCGCTGCTCGAAAGGCACCACGTCGCTGAGCACTTCCTGATAAGTTTCGCCTTCAAACTTGCCGGAACGATTGCCGTTCCAGAAGTAGGTCACGTGGCCGAATTTCTGCGTTTCAGAACAGGCGAACTGGGTGATCCCGGCCTTGGCAAACCACTCACCCGAGGTATCGCGAATGGCTGGTGGATTGACCAGAAAACGTTTGGGCAATCTTAAGTCCCCGTCATACTGCAGCATGCCGGCATAGGTCACTTTCGGCACCCGTACCCGATCGAACTTGTCGAAAGCGTCTTCCTCAAACGCCCGGGTAATTTCAATGGCCCGATCGCCACGGAAATTGAACAGGACCACCGAATCACCGTCTTCAATGGTGCCGACGGGTTGACCTTCCCGGGCAATCACAAAGGCCGGCAGATCCTGATCGATCGTTCCGGGGAAGCGAACGCGCAACGCCTTCACCGCCTCCGAGGCGCTGGCAAACTGATCGCCCTCGCCGAGCACATGCGTGTGCCAACCTTTGTCGACCATGTTCCAGTTAGCGTCGTAACGGTCCATGGTGATATTCATGCGCCCACCGCCCGAGGCAATTTGCGCATTGAATTCACTGCCATTCACTTCATTCAGGAAAGCTTCAAACGGCAGCAGATAATCGAGTGCGCTGGTTTCCGGAACGTCGCGCCCGTCGAGCAGGACATGAATGCGCACCACCTTGACGCCCTCATCCCGAGCACGCAATACCATGGCCTTCAGGTGATCAATGTGGCTATGCACGTTACCGTCGGAAAACAGGCCGATGAAGTGAATGACTCCGGCCTTTCCGTTCGCCCCGGCCTTGGCGCCGGCGACAACCTGCTGCCACGCCTCGCCCTGCCAGATCGCTCCGGAGGCAATGGCGTCGGCGACCAATGCCGCGCCCTGGCTATAGACCTGTCCGGCACCAATGGCGTTGTGACCCACTTCGGAATTTCCCATGTCCTCGTCGGAAGGCATGCCGACGGCGGTCCCGTGGGCACGCAGCGTGATATTGGGATAATCGGCAAAGAGCCGGTCGAGCGTAGGCTGTCTCGCCGCCGCGATGGCGCTCCCGACATCGGACTTGGCGATGCCATAGCCATCCATGACGATGGTCACCACAGGGCCTTTAACGCCCGGGAATGAAGATAATTTTTGCAGCATGAAAGGGTCTCGTCAGAAAAAAACAGAGTAAGGAT
Source organism: Betaproteobacteria bacterium (assembly GCA_037139055.1). Classification (GTDB taxonomy): domain Bacteria; phylum Pseudomonadota; class Gammaproteobacteria; order Burkholderiales; family Rhodocyclaceae; genus Propionivibrio. The sequence goes on from JBAXHE010000020.1 coordinate 40,323, forward strand.
TCAATCAAAAAAAACAAAAGTTCAGACCACAACGACACAACGGTCACAACGAAAGGAGAGGGATTGAAGTCATTCCAACTCTAAACCAATGAGTGACTCATGGAAAACAAGTCTCTCGTTGTGTTCGTTGTGCACGTTGTGGCTAACTGTTTTTCATAGTCTCAATGGAGCCATCATACCCAATCCAGCGCTTAACGTGACCTCTGTTTGGGCTCAAAGCGAATCACCGCATTCCCCTCAGCATCCTTTTTCGGCAATGCCTTCCAGGCGTGGCCGTAGACCACTTCAAAAGTAGCGGGCAGTCGACCGTCTTTGACGAGCGCGGCGTATTTTTCCTCCGCCGCACCCCAGACAGTACGTCCCATCAGACCATGCCGACGGGCATGCATGGCACAGCCCGCACCGTTCTGGCGCAAGTCGCGAAACAAGTCCTTGATCCCGGCATAGGTCAGTGTCAATCGCTCGGCATCCATCACCGGATCCGAGTAACCGGCGGCGAGCAGCATATCCCCGAGATCGTGCATATCGGCAAAGCGCTGGGTATGCTCATAGCCATCGGAAAAACAGGAGCGGAGCTCCTTCAGCGAGTCCGGCCCGAGCGTCGAGAACATCAGCAAACCGCCGACATCCAGTACCCGCTGCATCTCACGAAAGGCCTTCAGTGGATCGTCGAGCCAGTGCAGCATCAGGTTCGACCAGACCAGCCCCATCGAACCCGCAGTGAACGGCAATGCAGAAGCATCTGCAGCAACCAACGCCGCCTTACTGCCCCGCAGGAAAGGCATCAACCAGCGCAGTCTCGACTGACCCGCACCGCCCGCCTGCAGCATCGCCTCGCAGGCGTCCGCACCGACCAGCCGTGACTTCGGGTAACGCTCGCTCAACGCAGTCAGGCTGACGCCGGTTCCGCAGCCCAGATCCAGCACTCGAGCCGGTTCGATCTTCACGTAATCAAGCCGTTCAAGCATGCGGCGGTTAACTTCCTGCTGAAAGAAAGACGCCGCATCGTAAGCCGATGCGGCGCGCTGGAAGTTACGCCGCACCTGACGCGAATCCACAGTCGGTGCGTTCATCGCTGATTGTCGATCAGACCGCTTTCAGGCCCAGTTTCTCAAATAGCGCCACGTCGCTGTTGGTGCCGGCATTCATCGTCGTCAGCAACTTGTCGCAATAGAAGATTGAATTGGCGCCAGCGAAGAAACACATCGCCTGAAGTTCTTCCGACATCGACTCACGTCCGGCTGACAGGCGAACATAACTCTGCGGCATGGTGATCCGTGCCGCCGCAATGGTGCGCACGAATTCAAAGGTGTCGAGTTTTTCCGTTGCGGCCAGCGGCGTCCCAGGAATAGCCACCAGGTTGTTGATCGGCACCGAATCGGGAGCCGGATTCAGGTTGGCCAGTTGCGCCACCATCGCTGCCCGGTTGCGCCGCGACTCGCCCATGCCGAGAATACCTCCCGAGCAGACTTTGAGACCCGCCTTGCGCACCTGAGAGATGGTATCCACGCGGTCCGCATGCTTGTGTGTGCTGATAACCTTGTCGTAAAAATCGGCGTCGGTATCGAGGTTATGGTTGTAATAGTCAAGCCCGGCTTCCTTGAGCTGTTCGGCCTGACCTTCCTGAAGCATGCCCAGGGTCACGCAGGTTTCCATACCCAGCGATTTGACTTCGCGGATCATCTGCGTAACTACTTCCATCTGTTTTTCTTTCGGCCCGCGCCACGCCGCGCCCATGCAGAAACGCGTTGCGCCCTTCTCCTTGGCTTCGCGGGCGGCGGCCAGCACGTCCTCAACCTCCATCAGCGCTTCACGCTCGGTTTCCGTGTTGTAACGCGCCGACTGTGAACAATAGCTGCAATCCTCGGAGCAACCGCCGGTCTTGATCGAGATCAGCGCCGAACGCTGGATTTCGTTCGGATTGAAATTCTCGCGATGCACCTGTTGCGCGCGGAACAGCAACTCAATCAAAGGCAGATTGTAGAGAGCCTCGACTTGCGAGACCGTCCATTTGGCCTGCTGGACAGGTGCGGAAGTCACTGGAGTGGAAGCAGCGGCAGAAACGATTGTGTTCATGAACATTACCTGCAGGAAAAAGAAGACAAGCGGATTCGATAAAGGCAGAATCAGAAGATCGTTCCAGAACGACCTGAGGCGCGCATTTTACCCCAAAACATGCCATCAATAACCCCTTTGAAACCAGGCCTTTGCAGCTGGCTTGAGCAGGACTGCCTGCTTTGTTCTGCGGTCAGCGAAACCGACATTCTCTGCTCTGCGTGCGCCACGGATCTACCACGCCTGAACCCGCCGCTTTGTCCGCGCTGTGCCCTGCCGACGCCCCAGGGAGCAACCTGTGGTCACTGCCTGAGTGAACCTCCGCATTTCGACGCCACGCACGCGGTCTACCGCTACGATTTTCCGCTCGACAAGCTGGTGCAGGCGTTCAAATACGGACATCGACTGGCGCTGGGCACTTACTTCGGCCGACAACTCGCCGCCCTGCTCCGTCCTGATGTGGCCGATCTCATCATTCCCTTGCCGCTGCATGGCGACCGACTGCGCGAAAGAGGTTTCAACCAGGCGCTTGAACTGGCGCGTCCGATCAGTCAGGCATGGAACATAGCCATCGACAATGATAGCTGCCAACGGATTCGCCATACCTCGGCGCAGGCCGATCTACCCTGGCACGAACGGGTGAAAAACATCCGCGGCGCTTTCCATTGTTCGAAAGATTTCAGCGGCAAACGGATTATCCTGGTCGATGATGTCATGACTACCGGCGCCTCGCTCAACGAATGCGCACGCACACTCAAGCTGCACGGTGCAGCCGAGATTACGGCACTGGTGCTGGCTCGCGCGCTGCCCAAATAAGCCCCTCCCCCTCGGCAAGCCCCGTTCAGCATGTGCGCAGTGCGCATCTTGTGGTTCACAAATTGACATGACAATCACCTGTGCGACCTCGCTTTGGGCAGCGGAAACGCTGCTACACTTCGTGCGTGATTATTCCGCCAAGGAATCCCTATGCCTTCGTATAGCACCGGCCTGCCGGCTCTGGATCATGTGCTTCAGGAAATCCGTCCGGGTGACAATATTGTCTGGCAGATTGACAGCATCACCGACTACACCCCGTTCGTCAGCGCCTTCATTGAGCACACCCTGGCCAACGGAGAAAAGCTGATCTACTTCCGCTTTGCCCACAATCGTCCGCCGCTGACCGACGATCCCGGAGTATCGATCGAGACGCTGATCCCGGAGGACGGCTTCGAGCAGTTCATTACCCAGATCCACGGCCGCATCACCCAGGAAGGCGAAGGTCGCAACTACATTTTTGATTCGATGTCGGATCTCGACTTCGGCTGCTACTCGGACCGCATGGTCGGCAATTTCTTCAAGCTCACCTGCACCTTTCTGCACGAGATGGGCACCGTCGCCTACTTCCCCATTCTGCGCCACCATCACTCCTATCATGCGGCCCAGCCGATCACTGAAACCACCCAGCTGCTACTCGATGTCTATCGCTTCCGCGAGCGCCTGTATATCCAGCCACAAAGGGTAGCCAGCCGTTTCTCGCCGACCCTGTTTCTTCTGCATGAATGGCAGGGCGAGCACTTTACGCCAGTCAAGGAAAGTGGCCGCATCACCGAAGTCCTCAACGCTCCGACCTGGCCTGGCCTTCCTTCGGCGAGCTACCGGATGATCGGCAACTGGGACAAGCAGTTCATGCACGGCGAAGAGATGCTCGCGGCCTACCTGCGAGGCGACATTTCGGAGGGAAAAACCAAGGAAATCTTCGAACAACTGGTACAACTCTCGATTTCGCGTGAGGAACGGGTGCGAGCCCTGATCCGCGAATACTTCACTCTGGCCGATCTGATCTATATCTGGAAACGCATGATCGGTTCGGGACAGATCGGCGGCAAATCCGTCGGCATGCTGCTGGCCCGCGCCATCCTGAGAAAGAAAGATCCCGACTTGGCCGAACGACTCGAAGCCCACGACTCGTTCTATATTGGCTCCGACGTCTTCTACACTTACCTCGTCGAAAACAACTGCTGGTGGGAACGCAAACAACAGACCGACCCGAAGACCTTTCTCGAAGGCATCGATCGCACCCGCGACAAGATTCTTGCTGGCGATTTTCCGGAATACCTGGTCAAGCGCTTCAAGGACATGCTCAAGTATTTCGGTCAGGCACCGATCATTGTCCGCTCGAGCAGTCTGCTCGAAGACAATTTCGGCAACTCATTTGCCGGAAAATATGAAAGTGTCTTCTGCGCCAGCCAGGGCACGCTGACCGAACGGCTTGAGGAATTTCTCCACGCCGTACGTGTGATTTATGCCAGCGCAATGAGCGCAGATGCACTGACCTACCGACTCAAACGCGGCGTACTCGACCAGGACGAACAGATGGCTCTGCTCGTGCAGCGTGTTTCGGGAGCTCCGCACGGCCACTACTTTTTCCCGCAAATGGCTGGTGTGGCTTTTTCCTACAACTCCTATGCCTGGAACAAGCGCATCGACCCCGAAGCCGGCGTCATGCGCATCGTTTTCGGCCTCGGCACTCGCGCCGTCGACCGGGCCGATGACGACTACACCCGGGTGGTCGCCCTCAACGCCCCGGACCTGCGCCCGGAAGCCAACTTCGACCAGGTGCGCCGCTACACCCAACGCCGCCTTGACCTGCTCGACCTGGCCACCAATCGCTTCGACAACGCCCACTTCCTTGACATCGCGCCGCTGTGTGAGGACCTGCCTATCGACCTCTACGCGGTCAAGGACCGGACCCTTGAACAGTATTACGAAGAGCGCGGCCGGCCCAATCACAATTCCTGGATTCTGACCTTCGACAATCTGCTGTCCAAGACCACCTTCAACCAGGACATTATCCGCATGCTCAAGGCGCTCAGGGAAACCTACGAGACCCATGTCGATGTGGAATTCACCGCCAACTTCCAACCCGACGGCTCGCACAAGATCAACATCGTTCAATGCCGTCCGCTGCAGGTCAAGATCGGTGAGGGCGTCACCACCGCGCTGCCGACCCTCAACGATGAACAGATCATCCTTGAAGCGCGGGGCGGCGTCGTCGGCCATAGCCGCACCAAAATTCTCGACTGGCTGGTCTTCGTCGTCCCCTCGGTCTACGGCCTGCTACCCGAAAATACGCGCTATGAAGCGGCGCGCCTGATCGGCCTGATCTGCCATCACGATCGACTGATCAATCAAAAGCAGATCATGTTGATTGGCCCCGGGCGCTGGGGCACCAGCACCGCCTCGCTCGGCATCCCGGTGTCGTTCACAGAAATCAATACCGCGTCGGTCTTCTGCGAGGTCGATTCGATGCACGAGGGCCTGGTTCCCGATCTGTCGCTGGGCACCCATTTCTTCAACGAAATGGTCGAGATGGACATCCTGTACATGGCCTACTTTGGCGGTCGCGACGGCAATCAACTGGACCTGGATTTCCTGCTGACCGAACCTAACCTATTGTCGGAATTGATCCCTGACAGCAGTGGCTGGGAATCGGCCATTCGTGTCATTGATGCCTCGGCGCTGAAATCCGGAGAAAAACTCTTCCTGCACGCCGACTCCCCCGGGCAACGCGCATTGCTCTACCGGAGCAGCTAGGGACGGGTAATCGATTCTAAAAACCACAATTAACCACGAAGGTAAGAAAGATATTGGTTTGCTTACCCACCCATAAGGTGAGATATCGCATACCGTAAGTTCATTAATTTCTTCGTGACCTTCGTGGTTCAACTGCTTTTTCCAGTATCAATTCTACAAAGTTCCCAGCCAAAAAAATCGGTTCGCAAGATCTCTTGCGAACCGATGTGGAAGTACGACTTCAG
>JBAXHE010000021.1:0-44738 GCA_037139055.1 Betaproteobacteria bacterium
AAATGTTTTGGCAAAACCAAATTACTCGTTTGAAAAACGTCAGAGAGATCTGGAAAAAAAGAAAAAGCAGGAAGAAAAGCGTCAGCGCAAGCTAGCCGAAAAGAAACCTGTCGGTGAAGGCGAGGCGGTTTCCGATGCTGATGCTCCTGCTGATGTTGTAGTGAGTGATCCGCTTCGCTGACATCGAAGGGCTTGATTCTCTGCAAGGAACGGGAAGACTGAAACCGGGCTGCTGAGGATCGGTTTCTCCGCAGTACAATAGAACCGTCGTAGACCGTTTCCCCGACAGAATCACAGGCAAAATCCTTCCATGCTCAGTTATCGTCACGCTTTCCACGCCGGCAACCATGCCGACGTACTCAAACACCTGGTTCTTGTTCAGCTGACGCGGTATCTCGGCCAGAAAGACAAGCCGTTCTGGGTCATCGATACCCATTCCGGTGCCGGTGCCTATGCGCTGGATTCGGGCTATGCCGTCAAGCTGGCCGAATACAAGGATGGTATTGGTCGCCTGTGGGGGCGCAACGATTTGCCGCCGGCACTGGCCGACTATGTTGATCTGGTGCGCAAGCTTAATCCGGATCGCCGTCTGCTGGTCTATCCCGGATCGCCGTATTTTTCCTTGTGGACCATCCGCGCGCAGGACCGTCTGCGTCTGTTCGAACTGCACAGCAAGGATGCTCGTCTGCTCGAGGAAAACTTCAAGGACGCCGGCCGTCAGGTTACCGTCGAGCCGACCGATGGCTTTGCCGGATTGAAGGCGCTGCTGCCACCTGCGCCGCGGCGTGGATTGGTGCTGATCGATCCTTCTTACGAGGAAAAGCAGGACTACGAGCGCGTCTACCATGCGCTGAAGGAAGCGCTGGTGCGCTTCCCCGGCGGGACCTATGCCCTCTGGTATCCGCAACTGACCCGTCTGGACGCGCATGAATTGCCGCAGCGCCTGAAGCGACTGCCGGTCAAGAGCTGGTTGCATGTCGCCTTGCGCGTCAAGGAACCGGCCAAGGACAATTTCGGCATGCACGGCAGCGGGATGTTCATCCTCAATCCGCCGTGGACCCTGCACAATACCTTGACCGAGGTGATGCCCTACCTGGTCAAAGCGCTCGGGCTCGATGATGGCGCGGGCTATACGCTGGAGCAGCAGGAAGGCTGAATCCTCAGTCCTCAAGCTGGGTGTATTTACGGCTTGAGCCGTAGCTTTTCTCGACCGGGTACTTCACCGCGTTTTTTTCCAGCTTGCAGCGTGCGGCGTCCTCCAAATCGATCCCGGCGCGGTCGGCTATCAGCAGCAGGTAGAGCAGGATGTCGGCGCACTCGTCGCGCAGCGCTTCGCTGTCCTGTGGATTGGCCGGCAGGGCTGCGATCTCCTCGTCACTTTTCCACTGCATCAGCTCCAGCAGCTCCGAGGCTTCCAGATTGAGCGAAACGATCAGGTTGCGCAGGCTGTGAAACTGCGCCCAATTCCGCTCGTCGCGGAACTGGGTAAGTTTCTTGGTTAATGCTTTCAGTGCCACGGGTCAAGCAAAGAAGCGTTGCAGTGCATCAGCGGGCAGCGTCATTCCGGTGGCGTGCGCACGCGCCAGCAGTTCCCAGTAGTAGCGGTACGATGCCCGGTCATGCAACAGACCTTCGTGAGCGATCGGACCCCAGTCATTATCCTGGGCCGCGATAACGATGGCCGTTGCTTTTTCGACTTCGGAGAAGTCCGGGCGCATGGCTTCGACAATAGGCATGATCTGGTTGGGGTGAATACTCCACATGCGCAGGTAGCCGAACTCGTTGCGCGCCCGCCGTGCGTCGTGGCGGATAACGTCAATATCTTTCAGTTCGGTGGTCACGTTGTGTGTCGGAACCACGCCCTTGGCCAGTGCGGCGGTGGAGATTTCACACTTGGCGCGAACCACCAGCGGATGTTCAAACTGTCCGGGGCTCTTCATCGCCGATCCGGGAATCGCGCCGTGGTGGCCGGAAACGAAATCCATCAGGCCGAAATCGACCGATTCGATACTGGGCAGCGCGGCAATGTCCCACACGTCGCGCAGCGCGCCGAGGGTTTCAATCAATACGTGGACTGGGATATCACGCTTGATCCCGGCTTTGGCTTCGGCTTCGCGTAAGGCCTGGAGTTGGATGCGCACGTCCTCGACGCAACGTGGCTTGGGAAAGGTAATGAAGGGCAGGCGGGTTCCGGCCAGACCGATCAGGATGTCGAGATCCTGGCGCCAGTAGTCGCTGGTGATGTCGTGGATGCGTGCCGCCACACGGCCAAAACGGTTCTCTTCGCTCATGATGATGCCGGCGGACATTTCGGCGTGCTCTCGTTCCGCTCCGGCGCGGGCGCCATCCTCGCAGTCGCAGGTGATGTCAAAAACCGGCCCGAGTTCGTTCTGCAGTTGCACGGCTTTCTTCATCAGCTTTTCCGAGCCGGAATAGTGGTCGACGGCCGGGAGAATCGGGAAGGGTTTTTCACCCGGAAAGAGAACAGCACTGGGGTGGCGCATGGAAAACATCCTCGTCGGTTAAAGATCCGTCATTTTACCGCGAGAGCCGAGTGGCGTCGCGGGGAACGGTTCTTTGTTGCGGCGAAAAAAAGCCGCAGACACGCTGCGGCTTTTTTGTCAGAGAGCAGAACGCTTAGAGCATGCCCTTGACGGCATCCGCTTCGTCGGTCAGTTCCTTGAGCGTGATGTTGATCTTGCTGCGAGCGTATTCGTCGATCTCGAGACCCTGAACGATCTTGTACGAGCCGCCCTTGCACTCGCACGGGAAACCGAAGATGATTCCCTGCGGAATGCCGTAGGAGCCGTCGCTCGGAACACCCATGGTGACCCAGTCGTCGTTACCCAGTACCCAGTCACGGACGTGACCGATGGCGGCGTTAGCGGCCGAGGCGGCGGAAGACAGGCCGCGGGCGTCAATGATGGCGGCGCCGCGCTTGCCGACGGTCGGCAGGAAAACGTCGTTGTTCCAGACGGCGTCATTGATCAGGGTCTTGACGCTGTCGCCGTTCGACTCGCAGAAGCGGTAGTCGGCGTACATCGTGGGCGAGTGGTTGCCCCACACGACGAGTTTCTTGATGCTCGAAACTGGACGGTTGGTCTTCGTCGCCAGTTGCGTTGCGGCGCGGTTGTAATCGAGGCGCAGCATGGCGTGGAAGTTGGCCGGATTGACACGACCGACTTTCTTGGCGGCAGCGGCAGCAATCAGTGCGTTGGTGTTGGCTGGATTGCCGACCACCAGAACCTTGACGCCCTCTTTGGCGTTCTCGGCGATGGCTTTGCCCTGAACCGTAAAGATGGCGCCGTTAACCGACAGCAGTTCGGCGCGTTCCATGCCCGGGCCGCGCGGACGGGCGCCGACCAGCATACAGACATCAGCATCCTTGAAAGCAACGTTCGGGTCGTCGGTGGCGAAGACGCCGGCGAGCAGCGGGAAGGCGCAGTCTTCCAGTTCCATAATAACGCCCTGGCAAGCCTTCTGGGCGTGGGGCAGGTCAAGCAGCTGAAGGATAACAGGCTGGTCTTTTCCAAGCATTTCGCCAGAGGCGATACGGAAAAGCAGGCTGTACCCGATTTGACCGGCGGCGCCAGTTACGGCAACTCGAATGGGGGCTTTGGACATGTAGCGGCTCCTGTGGATGGCAATAAAGTTAAAAACCTGAGTACTGTCAATTCGTTTTGCGTTGTTTGCGTGCAAAAAAACGAACAACAATCATAAGAGTGTTCGTCGGCAGGTGTCAATTGCCGTTTTGATAATTACATCATATATCTTATATAAAATAACTATAATATGATGGACGAAATAAAATAATTATGCTGAAATCGGAATTATGAATAAACCATCGACGATCCATTCTCCGACGTTCAGTCCACTTTATCTGCAGATTAGAGGGCTGATTACGCGCAGTCTCGAATCAGGGGAGTGGGGGCCGGGAGATATCATCCCCAGCGAGTTTGAACTGGCGACGCGCTATGGCGTCAGTCAAGGCACGGTGCGCAAGGCGATCGATGAGATGGCCGCAGAGAATCTGTTAGTCCGGCGTCAGGGTAAAGGGACTTACGTGGCGTCGCATAATGATCCGCGTTCTTTCTTCCGCTTTCTCCGCTTGGCGGCCAACGAGGGTGAGTTGCAGTCGCTGAAGAGTATCCCGTTGGAATGCTGGCGGGCAAACGCCAGTGCCGATGTGGCGCGGATTCTCGAGATTGAAGCCGGTGCGCCGATCCATATCGTTCGACGGTTGTTGAAATTTGGTACTGAACCCGCAGTTTTTGACGAAATCTATTTGCCTGCAGATATCTTCCCTGATCTGACGCTGGAGATTCTGACCTCGGGGTCAATGTCGCTTTATAGTTTGCTTGAAACGCGCTATGGTGTTCGCATGATTCGCGCCGATGAACGACTGCGCGCCGTCTCAGCAGACAAGCTAAGTTCCGAGCTGTTGTTGGTCAAAGAAGGGAGTCCGTTGCTGCTGGTCGAGCGCGTCACCTATACCTATGCCAACAAGCCCGTTGAGTGGCGGCGCGGATTTTATTCCACCGAGAATTTTCATTATCACAACGAACTTGCCTAATTTTTGTTATTTATCAAAGAGAGTCGAGTCGCTACATGAGTAGATAGGGCAGTTGCGGTAATAGTATTGAACTTTTTAGGGTTTTTACGAATCGAAGTGCCCGTGTTTTTCCAACATAATTTTATGGGGACGATGTTCATGGCAGAAATGACTCTCAAGAAAAAACGACCGAAGAATCTTGATCTAAAGACGATTCGACTTCCTCTACCTGGAATCCTGTCCATTCTTCACCGGGTCAGCGGCGCGACACTGTTCCTACTTCTTCCCGTACTGCTTTGGCTGCTTGAAAGCAGCGTTGCTTCGGCGGAGTCCTTTGCCGTATTCAGTGCCTTTGTGGCCTATCCGCTGGTCAAACTGATCCTCCTCGGACTAATCTGGTTTTACCTGCATCATTTCTGTGCCGGGATTCGCTATCTATTACTGGATATGCATAAGGGGATTGATCTCGAGTCGGCTCGACTTTCCAGCAAGATTGTTTTTGCTGTAAGTATTGCCCTGACCCTTGTTTTCGGAGCGCGAGTGCTATGGTAAATCGAATTCTTGTGGGGGCTCACTACGGGCTCAAGGACTGGATCATCCAGCGTGCGACAGCCATCATCATGGCTATTTACACCGTCATTTTCGTGGTTGCCATCTGCATTGCCACACCCAATAGCTTCGAGACCTGGCGCGGGCTGTTTGCTCATGGCTTCATGAAGTTTTCCACCTTCCTGTTCCTGGTCAGTCTTTTTTACCATGCCTGGATTGGTATCCGTGATATCTGGATGGACTACGTCAAACCGGACGGTCTCCGATTGATCCTGATGATTGCAACCGCTGCCGCACTGGTTGGTTATACCGGCTGGGCCCTGCAAATTCTGTGGAGAGTTTAAGTGAGCAAATTAACTATTTCCGTTCGTAAATTCGATGCGGTCATCGTCGGCGCTGGCGGTGCAGGTTTGCGCGCGGCTATCGAGCTTTCTGAGGCCGGTTTAAAAACCGCCGTCCTGTCCAAGGTCTTTCCTACCCGTTCGCATACGGTTGCTGCACAGGGCGGCGTATCTGCCTCGCTGGGTAATTCTGAAGAAGATCACTGGCTCTGGCATATGTACGACACCGTCAAAGGTGCCGACTGGCTGGGCGATCAGGACGCGATTGAGTTCATGTGTCGCAAGGCACCTGAGGCTGTGGTTGAGCTTGAGCATTTCGGTATGCCGTTTGACCGCACCGATGAAGGCAAGATATATCAGCGTCCATTTGGCGGACACATGTCGAATTTTGGCGAGAAGCCCGTCCGCCGCGCCTGTGCTGCCGCTGACCGGACTGGTCATGCCATGCTGCATGCGCTGTATCAGCGTAATGTCCGGGCCAATACCCAGTTCTTTGTCGAGTGGATGGCGCTTGACCTGATTCGTGACCAGGAAGGTCACGTTCTCGGGGTGATCGCTCTGGAAATGGAAACCGGTGAAATTGTCGCCTTCCATGCCAAAGCTACGATTTTTGCTACCGGCGGTGCCGGCCGCGTCTATTACTCCTCGACCAATGCCTTCATCAATACCGGTGACGGACTGGGTATGGCCGCGCGTGCCGGTATCCCGCTTGAAGACATGGAGTTCTGGCAGTTCCACCCGACCGGTGTGGCCGGTGCCGGGGTGCTGATTACCGAGGGTGTTCGCGGCGAAGGCGGAATTCTGCGCAATGCCGACAACGAGCGTTTTATGGAGCGCTATGCGCCGAATGCCAAGGATCTGGCGTCGCGCGACGTGGTTTCGCGGGCCATGGTCACCGAGATCAACGAAGGACGCGGTTGCGGTCCGCACAAGGACTACGTGCTGCTTGATCTGACCCACCTTGATCCGGCGACAATCATGAAACGCTTGCCGGGTATCCGGGATATTTCGATCCAGTTTGCCGGAGTTGACCCGATCAAAGCGGCGATTCCAGTGGTTCCGACCTGTCACTATCAGATGGGCGGTATCCCGACCAATTATCGCGGCGAAGTGGTGGGCAAGGACGGCAATGTCGTCAAGGGCTTCTACGCGGCCGGTGAAGTCGCCTGTGCTTCGGTGCATGGCGCCAATCGTCTGGGAACCAATTCGCTGCTCGACCTGCTGGTTTTCGGCAAGGCTTCGGGGGTCTCGGTCGTCGAAAGTGTGAAGCGCGATGCCATTGCGCACAAGGAACTTCCTGCAGGTTATGCCGATCGCACGCTGGCTCGCTTGAATCGTCTGAATACCCAGAAGGATGGGGCGAACGTCAATGAAACCCGCCTTGAAATGCAACGCACCATGCAGAACCACTGCGGGGTATTCCGTTTCAAGGATCTGCTGATCCAAGGGGTCGACAAGATTGCCGAACTGGAAAAGCGTGTGGCGCAAACCGAGATCGGTGACAAGTCTGAAATCTGGAACACGGCTCGAACCGAAGCGCTTGAACTGGATAACCTGATTGAGGTGGCCAAGTCGACGATGGTTTCTGCTGAAGCCCGTAAAGAATCGCGTGGCGCGCATGTGCGTGACGATGCGCCGGATACTGAAGCGCATCCGAACGGCCGTGACGACGAGGCGTGGCTCAAGCATTCATTGTGGTACCGCGAGGGCAACCGGATGGACTACAAACCGGTGATTCTTGAGCCACTGACCGTTGAATCCATCGCGCTGAAAACGCGTGCCTACTGATCGCGCGACAAGGAGTTATTGATTATGGCTACCCGTACCATGCACTTCAAGATATATCGCTACGATGCAGACAAGGACAATGCGCCCTACATGCAGGATATTTCGATCGAGGTTGATCCGGAAATTGACCGCAAGCTGCTGGATGTACTGACCAAACTCAAGGCCAAGGATGATACGCTATCGTATCGTCGCTCATGCCGCGAAGGCGTTTGCGGTTCCGATGCGATGAATATCAACGGCAAGAACGGTCTGGCGTGCCTGACCGAAATCGGCGAGCTCAAGGAACCGGTGGTTTTGCGTCCCTTGCCCGGCTTGCCGGTGATCCGCGACCTGATCGTCGATATGACGCAGTTCTTCAAGCAGTATCACTCGATCAAACCGTATCTGATCAATGATTCGCCGCGGCCCGAGCGCGAGCGCTTGCAAACCATCGATGAGCGTGAGGAATTGAACGGTCTGTATGAATGCATCCTGTGTGCCTGCTGTTCGACGGCCTGTCCGTCATTCTGGTGGAACCCGGACAAGTTTGTCGGCCCGGCCGGTTTGCTCAACGCCTATCGTTTCATTGCCGATTCGCGTGATGAGGCGACCAACGAAAGATTGGATGATCTTGAGGATCCTTATCGCCTGTTCCGTTGTCATACCATCATGAACTGCGTTGAAGTCTGTCCGAAGGGATTGAATCCGACCAAGGCCATCGGCAAGATCAAGGAAATGATGGTGAGGCGGGCCGTATGATCGATGCTGTTGCTGAACTGAACCGTTTGCGCTGGCGCTGTACGCGCCGCGCGCTGTTGGAAATGGATATCCTGCTAGGGACTTTTCTGGAGAATGAATTCCAGAAATTGACTCCCGAGCAGGCGGCAGCATTCACTGTTCTTGCCGATATGGAGGACCACGATCTGTGGCCTCTGATCACCGGCAAGCTGGAATGTGCGGATCCGGTGCAAGGAGAAGTCTGTTCCATGTTGCGCAATGTAAGAGTCAAGTAAGGAAAACGTTCCATAGTTTTAGTGTGGATGGCTTACCTGTGTGTGATGAAATTTTGAGAATCTGACTGGGGATAATATGACGAACGAACGCAAGGCGATACTGACGATAGACGGGCATGCGCCTGTCGAATTGCCCATTCTGACACCGGTTCATGGCAACGACTGTATTGATATCCGCACGCTGGCAATGCAGCAGGGGCTATTTACCTATGATTCAGGTTTCCTGTCGACAGCTGCCTGTCGCTCAAAAATAACCTTCATTGATGGCGATAAGGGAACGCTCCTCTACCGTGGATATCCGATCGAGCAACTCGCCGAAAACTGCGATTTTCTTGATGTGGCCTATTTGCTGAAGCACGGTGAATTGCCCAAGTCCAAGGAAAAAGAGGATTTCGAGAAAATCATCAAGCGTCACACGATGATTCACGAACAGATGGTCAAGTTCTACCAGGGTTTCCGTCGTGACGCCCACCCGATGGCCATTATGGTCGGTGTGGTCGGGGCGCTCTCGGCCTTTTACCATGAGGCTGAGGAAGGCTTCCTCGATCCGACGATGCGCAACGTCAACTTCAACCGCATCGTCGCCAAGATGCCGACCATCGTCGCTCTGGCCTACCGTTATTCGCGCGGCAAACCGTTCATGTATCCGCGCAACGATCTGGGCTATACCGCCAACTTCATGCACATGATGTTCGGCACACCGTGCGAAGAGTACAAGCCGAATCCGGTGCTGGTGCATGCGCTGGACACCATCTTCACCCTGCACGCCGACCACGAGCAGAATGCCTCGACCGCGACGGTGCGCTTGGCCGGTTCTTCCGGGGCCAATCCTTACGCCTGTATTTCTGCCGGTATCGGTTGTCTCTGGGGGCCGGCGCACGGTGGTGCCAACGAAGCCTGTCTCAACATGCTCGAAGAAATCGGTGATGTCTCAAAAGTTCCCGAGTACATCAAGCGTGCCAAGGACAAGAACGACAACTTCAAGCTGATGGGCTTCGGACACCGCGTGTACAAGAACTTCGATCCGCGCGCCAAGATCATGCGCAAGATCTGTGCAGATGTACTGCAGGAGCAGGGCCTTGAGAACGATCGCCTGTTCAAGCTGGCCATCGAACTGGAAAGAATCGCCCTGGAAGACGAATACTTCATCGAGAAGAAGCTCTACCCGAATGTTGACTTCTATTCCGGTATCGTGCAGAAAGCACTGGGAATCCCGACCGAAATGTTTACCTGTATTTTCGCCCTGGCGCGTACGGTAGGCTGGATGACGCAATGGGAAGAAATGGTGACCGATCCGGAATACAAGATTGGTCGTCCGCGTCAGCTGTACGTCGGGACACCGCTGCGCGACGTTCCGGAATTCGAAAAGCGTTAATAAGTATCAACCTGGTGGCGGAGAATTACCGCTGCCAGTTACCCGAAAAAACCGTCATTAGTGACGGTTTTTTCGTTACGGAGGTGCTGATTTTTCCGTGCCTTCTGCAGTACTGGCGTGCACCACCTAGTATCGCGCGTTGCCCGGTGTTCTCGGGAAGGGGATGACATCGCGCACATTGGAAAGTCCGGTAATGTACGAAATGGTGCGTTCAAAGCCAAGTCCAAAACCGGCGTGCGGTACCGTGCCGTAGCGGCGCAGATCGCGGTACCAGCTGTAATGCGCCGGATCGAGGCCGATTTCTATCATGCGCCGGTCGAGGATGTCCAGGCGCTCCTCGCGCTGCGATCCGCCGATGATCTCCCCGATGCCGGGAGCCAGAACGTCCATGGCCGCGACGGTCTTTTCGTCATCGTTGAGGCGCATGTAGAAGGCCTTGATGTCCTTCGGGTAATTCATCAGTACCAGCGGTCCCTTGACGTGCTTTTCGGCGAGAAAACGTTCGTGTTCGCTCTGCAGGTCGATGCCCCATTTCACCGGGTGTTCGAATTTCTCCTGGGTGTTCTCGAGGATGCGAATGGCGTCGGTGTAGTCCATGCGCACAAAATTGCAGTCGATCATTCCCTGCAGCTTGGCGATGAGGCCCTTCTCGATGCGCTCCTCGAAAAACTCCATGTCGTCAGGACGTTCGGCGAGCACCGCTTTGAACACGTATTTTAGCAGGGCCTCGGCGAGGGCAGCGTCGTCGGCCAGATCGGCAAAGGCGATTTCCGGCTCGATCATCCAGAATTCGGCCAGATGGCGGCTGGTGTTGGAGTTCTCGGCGCGGAAGGTCGGACCGAAGGTATAGACCTTGGACAGCGCCATGCAGTAGGTCTCGACGTTCAACTGACCAGACACGGTGAGGAAGGACTCGCGCCCGAAAAAGTCCTTGGCGTAATCGACCTTGCCGTTATCGCCTCGTGGCAGGTTGTTCATGTCCAGCGTCGATACGCGGAACAGTTCGCCAGCGCCTTCGGCGTCGGAGGCGGTGATGATCGGCGTATTGACCCAGAAGAAACTCTGTTCGTCGAAGAAGCGGTGGATGGCCTGGGCGATGGTGTGGCGAACGCGGGTAACGGCACCGATGACGTTGGTGCGCGAACGCAGGTGCGCGACTTCGCGCAGATACTCCATGCTGTGTGCCTTGGGCTGGATCGGGTAGGTGTCGGGGTCGTCGACCCAGCCGCTGACCTTGATCGACGTAGCCTGCATTTCAAACGGCTGGCCCTTGGCCGGCGATGGGACGATCAGACCGGTCGCTTCGACCGAACAGCCCGCGGTCAAGTGCACCACTTGGTCAGCGTAGTTCTCCAGACTGTTCGTCGCAACGACCTGGATCGGATGAAAGCATGAGCCGTCGGAAATATTGACGAAAGATAGTCCGGCTTTGGAATCACGCCGGGTGCGCACCCAGCCCTTTACAGTGACAGGGGTGTTAGCGGGCGCTTGGGCCGATAGAATTTGCTTGACGTTAAAAGTAGCCATGGTGTTCTCGATAATATGTCGACGGTTAGTCAGTTGGGTTCAGATGAAAATCATATCGTATTCTTGCAGAGGAGGTTGTTTGGATGACAAAAGAAATACAATGTCTTTGCTATTCAGAGTGAACGGACCGTGGATCGTTAACCTGAATTCCTTGATTTGGAGATGATGATTCATGAAGTCGCTTAGAGAACTCTACCGGATCGGTTCTGGACCGTCGAGCAGCCATACCATGGGGCCGAACTTTGCCGCACAGGCCTTTCGCGATGCGTGTCCCGACGCGGCGCGGGTACGCGTCACGCTTTACGGCAGCCTGGCGGCGACCGGGCGCGGCCATCTTACCGATATCGCGGTCAGCAAGCCGTTTTTTCCGGCTCCTGTTGAACTCGTATGGGCGCCAGAAAAACTGCTTCCTCGTCATCCCAACGGCATGCAGTTCGAGGCCTTCGACGCCGCCGGGAATATTCTTGCCGCGCGCATCGTCTATTCCGTCGGCGGCGGTGCCCTGCTCGATGAAGAAGGGCGGCCGGATGGCGGTTCGGACATCTACCCCTATAACGGCATGCAGCAGGTCATGGAGCAGGGCGAGCGCGACGGACTGCTGCTGTGGGAGCTGGTCATGCAGCACGAAGGCGAAGCCATCCGGCCGTATCTGGAGGGTATCTGGGCGGCGATGCAACAAGCCATCGAGCGCGGGCTGAATGCCGAAGGCAAGTTGCCCGGCTCGCTTAATGTGCCGCGCAAGGCCTCGGCCTACCATGCCCGCGCCCAGAGCATGAGCGGTTATTTTGGGCAAACGGCGCTGCTTTTTTCCTATGCGCTGGCGGTCTCAGAAGAAAATGCCGCCGGCGGCGAGATCGTCACGGCGCCGACCTGCGGAGCGTGCGGCGTATTGCCCAGTGTGCTTGTTTTCCTCAAGCAACAGTCGGCTCTGTCTGACGACAAGATCATTCGTGCCTTGGCCACCGCCGGAATAATCGGCAATATCGTCAAGCGCAATGCCTCGATCTCGGGCGCCGAAGTCGGCTGCCAGGGTGAAGTGGGGACGGCGTGCGCTATGGCCGCGGGTGCTGCAGCCCAGTTGCTCGGTGGTTCGGTGCGCCAGATCGAGTACGCCGCCGAGATGGGGCTTGAGCACCATCTCGGGCTGACCTGTGATCCGATCGGCGGCTACGTGCAGATTCCCTGCATCGAACGCAATGCCATTGCTGCAGTGCGGGCGGTTGATTGCGCTGCCTATGCGCTGCTCTCAGATGGCCACCATATCGTTTCTTTTGATGAGGTGGTGAGCACCATGTGGGAAACCGGACGAGATATGAAATCGGGATACCGTGAAACGGCTGAAGGCGGGCTGGCGAAGATTCACCTGTTGCGCAAGCAAGGCAGCAACAGTTTTCCCGGTATGGGCAGCTGAGACTGTTTGCGACGTGCGCGGATTGTGGTGTATTAGCCTGTTGGTGACGGACAATTAGTTGTCGTTGTTAGTTTTCCCTCTCGCCAAATTCTTGATCAGCAGTGAGTAGAGTATCTGGGTACTGAACGGTTTAGCGATGAAATCATTCATCCCTGCCTCAAGGCAGCGGGCCTTGTCCTCAGCAAAGGCATTGGCCGTCATGGCCAGAATCGGCGTCTCCCGGTAGCCCGGAAGTTTACGGATGCATTTCGTTGCCTCGATTCCATCAAGGGTTGGCATTTGCATGTCCATCAGAATGGCCGCGTAAGCGGTTTCTTTGGCTTTGCTTAGGGCGCTCTCTCCGTCTTCTGCCGTGTCAACGCGCAGGCCGACGTCTTCCAGCATGTATAGGGCCACTTCAAGATTCAACGGCTCATCATCGACAATCAGAATGCGTCGTCCCTGATGGTGCTGACGGAGAGTCTTTTCGGCTTCAGTAAGGTCAGTTTGAACGAGAACAGTAGGGCTCGTATTTTTTGCCATCCGTACCGTAAACCAGAACGTACTGCCGACCTCGGGAGTGCTTTCTACCCCGGCCTCGCCCCCCATCAGTTCGGCCAGTTTCCGGGTGATGGTCAGACCCAGGCCGGTGCCGCCATACTTGCGCGACGTGGACGAATCTGCCTGTTCAAAGGGGGTGAATAGGCGCGTCAGAGCCTCCGCTGAGATGCCAATGCCGGTATCTTGGACCTCGAAGCGAATCCGCGCTGAATCGACACTCTCATCGAGCGTCATGCTGCGCAGGGTGATGGTTCCGCTTTCAGTGAACTTGATGGCGTTGCCGAGATAGTTGAGCAGTGCCTGCTGCAGTCGTGTCGGGTCACCCTGTACAGCGGGCAGTGAAGAGTCCGTTTCGACTCGCAGGAGTAGTCCTTTGGCCTGTGCGCGCGCGCCCATGATCGATTTGACGTTGATCAGCAGGTTGTTGATGACGACCGGTTCTTCTTCCAGGACGATCTTGCCGGCTTCAATCTTGGACAGGTCAAGGATGTCGTTGATGATGCTGAGCAAATGCGCGGCGGCGGTATCAATTTTTTCGAGGCGGTCGGTCTGGATGGGAGTTACGGTGCCGCGGCGGAGGATATGGGTCATGCCGATGATGCCGTTCAAGGGCGTGCGGATTTCATGGCTCATATTGGCCAGGAAGGTACTCTTGGCGAGATTGGCGGTTTCGGCTTCGTCGCGTGCCTGATTAAGCAAGTCCTCGGCGTGCTTACGATCAGTGACGTCGCGATTTGAGGCGCGTCGGCCGAGAGATTTCCCTGTCGCATCCATAACGGGTTGGCAAAGATGGTCGATGCAGCGCTCTTCGCCGTTCTTGTGGAAGATACGGTACTCCAGATGGCATCTCTCGTGATGCTTGTCCTCGCGCAAATGCAAGGATAATTTTTCACGATCTTCAGAGTGGGATATATCAAGGTACAGTTCGGGCCGTGCCATGAATTCCTCGGCGCGATAGCCGGTGACTCGCTCGCACGCCGGGGAACAATAGAGCCAGTGGCCCGCATCGTCAATCCAGGTTTCCCAGTCATAAGTAAAATCGGCGACCGTGCGGTATTTCTCCTCTGCATCATGCAGAGCGGCCGTGCGCTGCTCAACCAGCTTTTCCAGATGCAGGCGGTGTTGATCAAGCTCCACCTCCATTTGCTTGCGCTCGGTGATGTCCGTATGAGAAATAACAACCCCATGACTTTCCATTCCCAATGGCGCGACGGTCATGTTGAACCAACGTTGCTGACTCGGATAATGACAGGGATATTCGAGATGGAAGTACGATGAGCGCCCTTCGAGTACATTCAAAATTCCGGTGTACGCCTCTCGTGCCCCTTCTGAAAAATTCCCACTGCTAGATAGGCAGACGTCCAGATAATTCACTCCGATTTCAGTACTTCTCGGAGGTTCGACGGATATATTGAGGTTTTCAAGAGCAAAGTCATTCCACGCTTCGTTGACTGTGACTATGACTCCGTTGCGGTCAAGTACGGCAATCTGCGAGGTCATGGAATTCAGGATGGTATCTTTGAATGCCTCACTTTCCCGTAAAGCCGCTTCGCGATTTCCCAGCCTTTCCAGTAAGTGGTTGAAACCGCTGATCAACTGACCGATTTCGTCATGTTGCAACACCGGCAGGAGTTGTGGCGGCAGTTCGCTGGCCGACTGACGGGCAAGCATGTTGGCCGCCATCAGCATCGGGGCCAGTTCGCGGCGCAACATCCACCAGGTTAACGCACCGACCAGCATGCTCAGGATCAGGGCGGCCAGCAACAGATTACGCTGCATCGAAAGAATCGGAGCAAAGGCTTCTGTGGCTGGTAAGCTGAGAATGACCAGCCAGCCGGCGACAGGAACCCCTTTGGCTGACGCCAGAACTTCGACGCCCTGCAGGTTAGCGGTAACCAGCGAACCCTCAAAGCCTTGCATGAAGCGGTCGAGCCCGGGGCTGTTGCTGGGTGTTGGCAGTACGGCCATGATCTTGCTCTTGTCGGTGGACGCGACAATCATTTTGTGTGGTGGTGAGATCAGTAGCAGATAGCTCCCTGGCGTCATCGCCAGCTTTTCCGGAATGCGATCGAGAAAGCTGGGTTTGGTCAGGTTGATCACTCCGGCCAGCGCGCCGATGACCCGCCCCTGGGCGTCGCGAATCGGCGCCGCCATACGCACGACGGGAACCAGGAGTTTGCGTCCAATGACCGGCCGGTCAATGGTCGCTTGCCCTTCCTTGAGCGCAGCGGCAATGGTTGGGAAGTCCATGTAATTGATACCGATGCGTCCGGTTGCGCGCGGAAAGTCGGCCACGGCAGTGCCGTCGGCTGCATAGGCAGTAATGCCGCCGTTGAATAAGTCCTGAAGTATGGGTCGCTGATCGATCAGTTTTTGCATCGCGGCCGGCCCCGTCTGCATGGCATCGAAGGACAAGGCAGCGACTTTTTCCAGGGCATTCAGCCGATCATGCAGGCCCAGATTGATCTCGGCGGCGATATAAGACGCCGTGGAGAACTGCTGTTCGCCGAGGAGTCGTTGCATGTCATCGTGCAGTGTACGGCTGGTATAGATGGCCAGCGACCAGATGCCAAGAACAAAAATGACCAGAGTAAACAGCGTCACCCGTGTCTTGAGCGAACGTTGGAGGAATCTATTCAGGTTCATGAGCAAGACCCCGCTTGAAACGCCCCCTTGCTTTTACTCACGTTATCATTTTCCGCGGGGCAGGATGTGGTGAGGTGATGTCCAGGAGTCATGGCAGTGCCTTCGTGTCCGTTGCTCTTCTGTCTGTCATATTACTCTGGTATGGATATCCGTGTTCCTGTTTTGGGTATCGTGATGGCATTTGTGCCGAAGCGTCAGCTCTAGAAGGCAGATGACCAAGATATCAGGGTCAGCGATCCTGCCCAAAGGCAACGCCCTTTTCCTGCAGGATAAGGTTCAATTTTTCCGGAGACACGAAAAATCGGTTGTCGGGATATCTTGAATCGGCCATCTCGAACCAGGTTTTTCCTTGATAGCGGAAGGTTTTGGTCAGGACGATCTGATGGTCGCCGAAAGCCGTTGGTTCTCCGACAGGGAAGGCCGGCTTGTTGGCGATTATCGCTACATTGAGCATCACCGGACGGCCGTCCTTCAGGGTTGCTTCAAAGCGGGAAGAAGGAATTACCTCGGCCCGGCCGAGCGATTCGGCGAGCAGGACCACCTCGCCGCCGTTGAGGCCTTTTCTGAGTGCCTCCTGCGGATCGTCGCGTACGGCTTGGTGTCGCCACTCTCCTTGGCGAATGAGGTCTTTGGCGCGCGCGGCAACGTCGTCATAAGGCAGTTTAGATGCCGTCGCCAGTGCGGCGATGGCACAATCATTTCCTTCTTTCTGGCTGACAGTGGGTATCCGCGGGCCGGTGGCGTCGGCCACCCGGGCCAGGCCGGCATTGTCGGCGTTTTCCCAGATAGCACTCCAGCCGCTGCGGACGTTCTCTTCGCTGATTGATTTGAGGCCGTCGACTCCGAGATCCTTCAATGCCTTTTCAAGTCGTGCCTGCTTTTCTGCGGACCACCTGAGCCTCTTGGCCAAAATCGTAATCCCGAGCGTAATACGGACCTCGTCTTGAGGGATCGAGGTGAAGAAATCGCGCTCGCCGGCAACGGCTTCTTTGATGATTTCCAGGTTTCGGAAGTCGGCCTTGTATTTTTCCATGCGCTGAGCCACGTCGTCGCGCCGCTGCTTGCACGTGGCAACCTTCATCGTGTCAGTCGACGCGACAACGCCGCAGTCGGCATTGAGCGATGCTCGGTCCCTCTCGATGTTGGCTCGCCGGGTTGCCAGTTCGGTGGCGAGTTCGCCGAGGTAAGGGGCTGCGAAGCTCGTTCCGGGAAGCACAAGCAACGCGGAAAGGGCAACGATGGGCAGATATCGGAGAGTCACGGCAGCGACTCGTTGATCGAGAAGGTCAGAAAATTTTCTTTGTTTAGGGTCACGGCGAGATCATGGCGAAGTTTCTCCATTGCAGCTGATTCCTCTGGCGTAAGGTTTCCTTTCGATGTCAATCCCGCGAGCGACTCCTGCATCTCCTTCTTTCGTACGCGGAGTTCATCGCGCTCTTTTAGCTGGGCCTGCATTTCCGGGGTGAGCTTGTCTGCCGGAACCGGTTTTTCCTTAAGCGCGACGGGCGATGGCGGCGAAGCAGGTGGAGGCGGTGGCGGGAGTTGGCCAGCCAGCGGACCACGGGTGTCGAACCCCGACGATCCGGCGGCACGTAACGCCTCGATGTTTGATCCCGGTCGCGGTGCCCCTCCGGGGCCGCCGCCGATTCCAAAGAACGGTGTGCCGCCGGGACGAAGATCGATGCCGGTGTTGGTGTTGCCCGGCAAACCCTGCAGGGACCCGGCAAGATCGTTAAGCTGCTTCATCCGCGCCGCCTCGGCGTCACGCGCGGCCTTCTGCTGGCGTTGCTCCTCGGCCGCCTGTTGCGAACTCACTTCTTCCTGGCGGGCTTGGTCGCCGTCCATCTGCGTTTGCCGGATTCTCTGAAGGGTAGCCGGATTGGGGGTGGTCATCTGATTGATGCTGCTTTGCATCGACTTCATCATGACCGAGCTCGAGCTGGGTTTTGCACTTCGAGCGCCAGTCGAATAACTTGACCGGCTCGACCCGGACGATGAGGACGAAGAACCTCCAGGGCACGGTATCCCGGGGACGGGGACACAGACGGGGCCTGAGGCTTCGGGCACTCCGGCGATGGCCTCCATGGAGAAAAACGGGGTGTTCAGCAGCGCTGCCGAAAACATCACGGTAAGAAAGCGCACTCCCCATCTAATGGCTTGCTTCTCAAATCCCGGTGCCGCCTGCCTATTTGTCGTCATTACCGCGCAGGCGTGGATCCAGGAGCCGACTAGCTCTGCATTCCCGTCGGTCAGATTCCCGCCTGCGCGGGAATGACATGGTTTGTTTTGACGGCATAAGTACTTCGCAAGCACTAGCTCGGGCCTCCATGCTGTGCAGTTGAGCGTTTCCGACCAGCTCATCATGTTCGCCCCCTGGCTAGCGTGCAGGCGAAAGCTGCATGTTTATCCGGTCGTTGCCACTGACGGTGACGGCGTCACACACCTCGTCGCAGAGTAGACAACAGTTCGACGGAATGCCTGCCATGTTGACGCAGTGAAAGCTCGTCTTGTACTGTGACCAAAGGTATTCCAGGGTGATGCTGCGCGCGTCGGAGGTCAGCTTGCCCGTGACCGGGTGCATTTGCGCGGGGATCGTGCACTGATGCCCGCCAGGGTAAGAACCCCCTTCTACCGAGCCATCCAGAATGCCGTTCTTCTGGGTGAGCGTGAACGCCAGGCCGCTGTCAGCACGGATCAGAATCTTGTTGCCGTTGATCGTCGTGGCGTAGCCCCGACCCTGCCCGTCGACCCAGCGGCCCTGCATGCCGCGGAATTTCTCGTCCTCCTCCCGCGCCATCCGGTTTTCGTAGATCTTGTCCTGCGCGGCCTGAACGCGGGTGTCGGTAGGCGCGGCCTTGATGAACAGATTGAGGTTGCGCTCCGCCGCGTCGAATTTCCCCTGTTCCGCCTGGAGCTGTCCGAGGTTGAAATAGCCTTCCGCCCACCATGGGGCGAGGCGCAAGGCGGCGGTGATTTCATTCTCGACGAGTCCGATATCCTGGCCTTTTTTCAGAAGATAGGCGCTGCGTACCAGATGCTCGCGCGCCTTCTCGGGAATTCCTGGTGGTTGCGGAAGTGAAGCGGCGTACTGGACGATTTTTACCCGCAGATCGCTCTCGACGGTACCGCCCGTGTCGGCGGCTTTGGCCAGGGTGGCCGTATAAAGCTCCAATGCTTCACCCGAGCGGCCAGCCCGAGCAGCCCGGTCAGCAACGGTAATTTCTTCCCTGAGCGATCGGCCGATCCACTCCTCGATGACAGCAGCAACTTCGGCGCGATTTCTTGCGCGTTCCGGATCGACAGGTGTTGCGGCACGGCCAGCGATTTCTGGCGAAGCTGCCCGTCGCCGGGCGGCGACCGTCGCGCGGACTGTGGCGGCGGCTGACCCGCCTGCCGAGACGCGGGCGAGGGTGAGGGCGGTTGCGCCACTGCGATTTCTGAGGCTCACGTCGACCCCGTGCTCGAGGAAAAACAACGCCGTCTGCGCGTTGCCGAGCTTCGCCGCCAGATGCAAACCCGAATCTCCCTCGATAGTCAGGGCTAAGGGGTCAGCGCCAAGAGCGGCCAGGGTTTTTGATAGGCCGACGTCGGTGGACAACAGGAGCGCCGTTCCACCAGCCTTGTTCTGCGCCATTGGCGAGGCGCCTTTCTTTAACAGGTACTCTGCAAAGGCCCTGTCTCCCTTGCTGGCGGCGAGCAGTAGTGGGGTGTTGCCAGTGGCATCTGCCGTTTCAAGCCGAGCGCCTGAGTCAACAAGAAGTCGCGCCGCAGCGTCGCGACCATTGGTCATGGCGAGCATCAACGGAGTCTGGCCAGTCCCAGTGGCGAGGTCGATATCGGCCTTGCGGGCCAGAAGTCCACGGATGGCTGATTCCTGACCCGCGCATGCGGCGGCCTGGAGCGGGGTGATGGTTTTCTGGCCCGGACAAGCTGGCTGGGCGATTTCAAAGGTCGCCGGGGTATTGATCTCGGCGGCCCCGGATTTCAGAAGGTCGTCCAAGGTGGCGGTGTCGCCTGCGAGGGCCGCCTGAGTTAATCGACTCGGCGTACTGGCGCAGCCCGCCAGAAGCAGCGATAAAAAAAGCGCGGTTGCCGTAGGAAAAACGAGCCGTCTGACACTCTGGAACATTGTTCTCATATGCTGCCCCCTGTTCGAACAAGTTTGTTGGTTTTTTATTGGATTCTTCATTCTAGACGAAGCTTTTGTCGTTGCTGGACTAACTTGAGGCATTTACATTTGCTTGTCATCTCAGAGCAACAACCGGGAGCAGAGCCATGATGCCAAGATGGAGGCCGTGTCCTTTGCGCAGGCCTCAGAGTCTGTCAGTGGGCTATTTTTCCGGATTGAATGGAGAGGTTGTATTCCATTCAATCAAGCGTTTTGAGATGAAAGGGCTGGGTCTTTGCATCGTAATATTCTTTGGCCATCCAGAAGAAATGGCTCACAGTGTTTCTGAGTCGTGAGGGATTTTTCACCATATCCTTAATCAGGTATTTCTTGACCCGCCAAGTTGCCGAGTTACGCTCAAGACGTCACGCAACTAGCTTCTCCATCGCTTTGATGTGAATCAATTTACATGGAGCGTCCTGACGGTATTATTACCTTGCACCTATATCATTAAGCTGCAAGCAGCCGAGACGTATATTTGCTGTATCCGCAGGTCTTTGAGGGCTCAATGGCTTCCTGTTTTTTTGCCTTCGATATCAAGTGGCGTGATGCTTTCCGCATGTCGTGCTTCGCCAATACAGGATCGTCACATGTACATTTATTTTCCAATACCTTCATGAATAACATTTCCCTCCACAGAATTTCAACGGTAGTACTTTCGCTGATCTCCGCTTCAGTCTCAACATCGGTATTCGCTTGTGCGAGCTGCGGATGTACCCTGAGCTCGGACTGGGAGAACCAGGGATTTAGTACACAGCCCGGATGGAAACTGGATCTACGTTACGATCAGCTGAATCAAGACCAGTTGCGTAGCGGCAGAAAAACAATTTCTCCTGGCGCTGCAAGCCAGGTTGTCACCAGCAACGGCAATCAGGAAGTCGAGAAATACACCAAGAACAAGTATTACACTGCCACCATTGATTACAGCAGCTCGGCAGACTGGGGCGTTAGCCTGCTATTGCCCTATATCGAACGGACCCACAGTACACTCGGCACCAACTCGGATGGGGCAACGCCGGGAGGCCTTTTAGGTAACGGAGGCGGTGGTGAGTACGACTCGAAAACCTCCAGCTTGGGCGACGTGAAAGTCATCGGCCGCTATCATGGATTTTCCCCACAACGTAATTTCGGCATCCTGTTTGGGTTAAAGCTGCCAACAGGCAGCTTCAGCAAGACCGGCACTTCGACCGATGTCACAGCGCCCGGTAGTTCTGCCATTGATCCCGGCCTGCAACCGGGTACCGGCTCAACCGATCTCATTCTCGGCGCTTACTATTTTGATGCGCTTAGCAAGGACTTTGATTACTTCACCCAGGCGACCGTTCAAACAACAGTGAAGTCACGCAACGGATACACCCCAGGAACCGGGTACAACCTCAATCTGGGGTTGCGCTACATGGGTTTTGAAAGCGTGATTCCACAACTCCAGTTGAACGCTCGCTATGTCGAGCATGATGCCGGAACACTTGCAGATCAGATCAGCACCGGCGGCACCTTGGCGTACCTTAGCCCTGGCATAGTTATGCCGTTGACCAAACAAGCCTCGATTTACGGGTTTGTACAGGTGCCGGTTTATCAGAATGTACGCGGCGTACAGCTCACCCCGCACTACACGGCTTCGGCTGGAGTGCGCTTCTCCTTTTGACCATCAGGGCCGGCGTTGCGTCTCGCCGGTCTTTAAAAGCGGGGTGACTTCATTTTCCAGTGAAGTGAGATCGATTTTGGGTGGCCCTGCGCTACCATCTCTGCGCAAGATACCGTTGCGGTCGATTACAAAAGTCATCGGCAAGCGCCAAATACGGCCAAAGCCTTTCAACCTGCTCAGACGGCCTACGCCTCCGGTGTAACCGTAAGCCTGCATGATTTGCTGAACTTTAACGTCTTCACTGGCTTCGTCCATACTGACGGCGATCATCCGAAGACCTTCTGTTTTGTGCCGTTGATAGTAAGTTTCCAGTGCCGGCATTTCCTCTCGGCAGAAGGTGCACCACGTGGCCCACAGGTTGAGCACAATAACTTCCCCCGCTGCCTCAGAGGATTTGAATACCTTACCGTCAAGGGTGGTGATTTCAAACTGCGGGGCTGGTTTGCCTTCATCAAGCGCGCTGGCGCTTGGCGTAGCAAATACAAAAAAACCAGCCAGTAGGCTGACAGCCCAAGAAATACGCCGAAACAGCATCATGTCGAATTTTCCAAAGCAAATAAATTGAGATGGGACGCAGTCATCACCTGATGCAAAAATCTATTGCTCGGCCATCAGAAAATGGTGTTTAGCAGAATAATCAACATCAATATATTCGCCTTGATGCAAATCATAAGAATCGATAATTTGAATTTGCTGACCGCCTGCATTTAGCCGATCAACACCAAATGAGCTATAGAAAACCCGCCAGCGGCGAGTTCCAGGAGGTAGGAACAAGAGTCAGACGGCGATTTTCCGGCATTCCTTTTCACAAGCCTCACACATCTCGCCGGCCACTTTGGCAAATTTTGGCAGGAGTTTGTAATCCACCGTAGCCAACCGCTGCAGCCCTTCTGAATCAATTGGTTGATAACACGCTGCAACTGAAAATTTACGCAATTTGTAAACGGACGGTCAGCAGGTGTTGCCAGTCTCTATATACCTCACGTCTATGATGCGGCGAATGGCCCTTGATGGACTGCCGGTCTAAATAAACACGGCACACAATCAGCTTACAAAAGCCATCCATGACTACCGGCGGCGGCACCGATAATGGTGATTACGCTGATGGAGAGCAGAAAGATATGAAGGCGATGGATGAGATGGAAGGTGGCTTCCGGGTTTTTTTTAGCTGATTCCTGGAACCAGCGGTGCAGGAACATGGGTTCGAACACAAACAGCATCAGGGTGAACACTAACCAGACAGCTACCATGGCGTGCATCCACCAGTATTGAGGCAGGGAGAAGCGGTCCCAGATGTGCAGCTTTGACATCAGCCAGAAACCAGACAGTCCGGTGAGCAACGTGGTGAATTTGGCCTGGGTCCCGAAGCGGCTCTCTATTTCTTCGAAAAATGCAATCTGCTCAACAGGCGTCTTCAGGCGTGCAATCGCTGGGAGCAATACGGTGGTGACCATGGCAACGCCGCCTATCCAGAGCACGATGCCAAGAATGTGCAGGATACGGGGTAAGACGATTTCTATCATGTAAGGCTCCAGGTGCAGTTAAGGCGAGAGTTGAGTCTACTGTCCTAGGTGCTATGCATAAAAATTTCTCCAGCTAAGCCACGAGCTGGTCAGATTCAGCGATTACGCCCAGTTCTCTGGCAATTATTTCAATACTTTTCAGAATGCAGTCAGCTTCATCCTGATTGAAACTCGCGTGATAACGTTTCTTGACACCTTTTTTGTGAAGCATGATGTGCTTAGTCGGCGCGACACCACATTGGGCCAGACAACTTTTGACGCATTGAAACGGGCATCCATCCAATGCAAGAATGGGGCGGCCTGACAAGGAAATGCGAGCCAGATGTGGCACATCGCCGCCAACGCCAGCAATGCAGGACATTTCCGCGGCCTTTCGCCGATCAAGCTCGAGAGCGATGTAATTCGCCATTTGTCCAGCGCTGGAGCAGCCTGAGCAAGCATACACAAGCGGCAAATGATCGTATTGATGGCTCAAGCGCAACCTCCTCTGTCGATGGAATCGCTACCTTCAATCCATAATCTTACGGGTGCATGAACACGACTTCACACCCTTCTTCCCGCAGTAAAGACATGTCCTGAAAGCGCATAACGATAACGGCCACGGTTGAAAGCGGCGATGCGAAGTTCCCAATCAGGACTCGTGCACTTCAGCTTGCAAGGTGAATTCAAAATAACTTGCCCGCTCACTGTTCAAAGTGACATACCCTGAATTCGGCTTGTTTTCCTGATCCGGCTTTGGCGGCAAAATCGGAGTCCACCTGCAACCTCCGAACTCGGTCGCCTTACGTATAACAATTTTGTGATCAACGATTTTATTTTCCATTTTTCACCTCCACAGTTGATCCGTTCATCTGTAAACCCGCACTGCTTCGGGTTCCAACTTCGTTTTCCCGTGCAGCACTAGATCGACCGTGATTCGTTTAAGTCACCGATAATCCTCTGACATATAGACATTCACTGTCGATTCGATGGAGCCTCTGTTTGCCATCATAGAACTATCCTCAGCGCTGACTGAATGCTCCTGAAGAACTATGGCAGGGAATTCATGGCCTTGTCTTGATACAAATCAAAGAATGCTGTTCTCTGGTGCTATAACAGCGACATGAACACGCGAGCTGATATCGAGTTGGCGTAACACGTTTTTGCCCCTTTGATGGCTAACAAAATATAGATCCTGGCTTTGCCGGGGGATACTTGCTGTTGGACAAACTGCCGACGCAAGTGCTCTTCGTGCCACATTGGAGTCGTTTAATAACCGTGGGTTTCTGTGAGTGGAGGCTTACGTGCGCAGGTGTCTACTTACCCTGTCAGAGTACAGCGGCCGTAGTGCATGCAAAAAATCATCGGGCCACTTACAGTCGGATTCTACCCCCAGGCATTTGAAGAAATGATTACTTGCGTACCTGAATAGACGTCAGATAGGCCAGTACGTCCTGTATGTCTTTTGCCGACAGGGAGTGCAGCACACCTTCCTTCAAGTCATCCTCGTCATGCGCGCGTTCATGGCCAAGATAGGCTTCTATCTGCTTTTTCAGATAATTACTGTATTGCCCAACGAGCATAGGTATCTCGCCAATTCCGTTGGCGGTTTTGCCGTGGCAAATAGCACAGTCCTTGTCATAAACCTGGAGACCGTGCTCGATATCGCCTTCGGCGCGCGGCACGATCATGACCTTTTCCATAGCCAGCAGACGGGTGAATGCGTCGTCAGAATCCTTAAACACGGGCCATTGGGTCGGTAATTCTATCTGCGCCAGCCAGGCGGCGATTTCTTCCATGTCGGCGTCTGATAGCTCGCGAGGCTCGGTATAGGGCGTCATGGGAATGTTGACGCGCACGCGCTTCTGAAAGAGTTTCATCTGCTCCACAAGGAATTTAGGTCGTTGCCCGGCAATCCGAGGGTATTCACCTTTCTTCCCGCCTGCACCAAATTCGCCATGGCATCCGGCACATGGACCATAAATTTCCTTAGCGTGTTCCAGATTCAGAGCGCAGGCCGGAGAAAGCATGCTACTCGAGAGAAACACTCCAAGTGCTAGGAAGATAAAACAAAACTTGCTCATGAAAACTCCAAGAAAAACGACCTTGGGATAATACTAAACTAGCTGCCCAGCGCCTTGATGGGAATCAAAACCGGGAAAGCCTCCAATTTGTCAGAGTTTTATCGGCTAACTTTCCCCCGGTATCAACAACCGGAGCCTTGAGTCGATTTTCTGGACATCCCTTTTGGGCCGGTTTCAGATGACGAACGGCCGTTCAGATGTCTGCTCTGTAGGAAAGACGATCGCCCGCTGTAATTTGTAATCTGCCTGAAGGCCAATTCACATATATGCCCTCGGTGCCGTGATCGGAATTCTTACCCATAGCGGACTATAGGAATAGTGCGCTCCCTTCTGTTCAATCGTTGCTTCAACAACAAGTAGCCGGGACGCCTCAGAAACTTAGATATCACCGGCCTGGCCCTAAATCAAGTTTAACTCCATGCTGCTAAGTTCTCACCGCCGAAGGAATCCATTAGACTCAGGAATCGAATAGAATCCGACAGCTTTGCAACAGTCAGGCTGACACAGCGCTTAAGCCCATAATCATTTTGTCGAGGCCGATATGTCCTATCTGCATCAGTTAGTATCAACGCAAGAATTTGTGTTTCTGCTCAGGATCATTGCCGCAGTTATTGCCGGCAGTGTTATCGGGCTTGAGCGCTATCGCAACGGACACCCTGCTGGGATGCGAACCTTCGCGATTATTACCTTGACTTCAACGTTTCTCACCACCAGCCTGACCCAGGGGATGTATGGACAGTTGATGGGCCAGGGCGACATGGGAGCATCGCGGGTCATTCAGGGAATATTGCAGGGCATCGGTTTTATTGGTGCAGGAGTAATCGTCAGAGAAGGATTCTCTATCAAGGGACTGACTTCTGCCGCAAGTATCTGGGCGGTTGCGGGTATAGGAATCCTGATTGGGACAGGGGAATACTATCTCGCAGGATTGGGGACGCTTTTTACCTTTTTAATTCTAGTCGCCTTCAAAGAGATCAAGATTACCGGAAGACGCAGCTTCGCAGTCATCGAAGCAAAATATGCCAAAGGTTCAGTTCCTGAAGAGGAAGACATCTACAAACGGCTGACTAGCTATGGCTTTCATGTATCCAGTATTGCGTTCAAGGGCGCAAAAAGTGGCGCGATGCAGATCAAGGTACATGTCTGGGCAAGTGAAAATGCGGCTAAAGCAAGAAGTCGATTAGCCATGGAGTTTTTAAATGACGCGAATATTGCTGATTTCTCAGTCGAACCCGTTAGTGAGTAGTAATCCTCAGCGAATCGATTTGGCTTGGCACTGAGCATTGTTAAAAATCGGGTCATAGACAGGAGTTCGGCCTTATGGAAAGCTTCACGTAAGGCCGAATTCCAGCCTTTGGTCAAGACCGACAATTTTGTTTGTCTTTCAACAGCCGGACCCGGCCCAGAGGAGAAATCCAGCGCTACAGAAATTAGCCCTTCGCGTCATTGCGAAATTACCGAGTGCGGGCGCTTTTTACAAACTCAAGCGAAGTGCGAAATAATTCCAGATCCTGGTCGTAGTCGGCGGCGTCAGCCCGATCGATTTGAATCCACTCCCTGGTGCTTGATATTCCACCGGGTTGAAAAGGAACGACGTCGCTTCTTGAGAATTGCAACTCGGTCGCGGAGGCCACAGGCACACGTAGTCCGACGCCGTTTCCGCTGATGCAGGCGAACATCTTGTCGTTGACGAAGTAAGCGTCAAGTCCGCTGATTACTCTTGCGCTGACGCCAGGGAGTTTAAGCAGAACAGCATCGATTTGTGCTTTGCGGGTGGTCTTCGGGGTAGGGGTGTTCAAGGTTGCTCCATCAAATGGGTCATGCCAAAGGCGGCTAAATTATATTGTGGAATACGTCAGAACCTTCGATATTTCAAGAGAATAATAACCAAGAACAGAAACTGTTGGCCAACTCCTGTCGAGTTTTAATACTCAGTGCAGCGTTTTCGGTTCCAGGATTTCTGGCAAATTCAGGTTAATGACTAACACTCGGCTACCGAGTAAAACGATGCTTCCTGAAATGCGGTCGTTGCCGGTATCACTGAATTCGAAACCATAGACGCGACGAAGTCGAATGACGCCGTCGCAATCCCTTTCCAGACTGATTCTCTGGATGGCAACGGTATCATCCAGCAGTAGCAGATTCTCCGAATGACAGGCTGCTTTGGCTGTTGCTACTGCCGCCTCGCGCACGTTGAGGCTGTCGTACCATAGCCAGCCAATCGTGGTGAGAAGCAGTAGTCCGAGAAAATCAAACAAATCCATGTCGAGGCACTTTCAGTCTATGGCTGGGAGTCTTTCTATCTTATTGCATACCGTGTCCTGGCGGTTAATAGGTGTCCGATACCCACGGTTGAGTCAGGCGAAGAGCAAAGCACAACGGCCAGCAAGCGCTGGCCGTTGTGCATTCGAGAAAAGGATATGCCTTAGACGAACAATTCCGCCCGTTTGATCAGCTCTTCAAGGCCGGGTTCGTTCGGGTTGCGCGGCTTGCCCGGATGAATGATCGAGACCTGGCAGTTCTCGGCGGCCTCAACGAGCTGGGCGTAGGTGCCGGCGCTGACGTCGGCAATGAAAGCCTGCTGGTTGCCGTCGTAGGCAAACATCTTGCCGTTGAGCTGCACACATTCATTGCAGGTCGAGCAGCGCGGCGTCTCGATGTAGGCCTCGTCCGGTGATTTTTCCGGTTCGGCTTCTACGACCACCGGAGCGGCGGCGACTGCAGGTGCCACTGATGGCTGGATTTCGGCTTTCGGCGCAGCGGCGCTGACGGTCTGTTCCCACGCCTGCTTTTCGCTGGCCAGCAGTTTCTCGGCGTGCGAGTTATGAATTCCACCGAGTTCCTGCAGGCTGTTCCACTGCTTCTTGCAGCGGCGTGCCTCGCGCATCAGTTTCGCATCGACGATGACCTTGTGCAGCTTGTCTTCGCCGTCGATCATCATCACGAAGGGGACAGTTTCGATATTGCGGCTGCTCTTCACCGGCACAATATCGGTCACCGGAACCATGGCCTCGCTCCAGCTGGCACGCGGTACGAGGGCAAAGTGCTTGGCGTAGCGCGCGTCGCAGGCGACAAAATCAATCTCGGTGAATGGCGTTGCCGCGCTCTTGGCCTGGTAGCGCTCGTCCTGGTAGGCGAGTTCGCGCAGTGGCCAGTCGGCAGCCGCTTGCGGGTTGGTCGTCAGCGAGAAGCGTGAGGCCCAGTTGTCGCCGGCCGAGGGGTCAAAACAGAAGGCCGGGAAAGCCCGTGATTCGAGCGCCGCGGCGGCGGCCAGATAGGGCGGCAGCGGTGCCATGCTCGGCGTGGCGCCGGAGTAGATGCTGAACAGTGCCGGGCCGGCATAATCGAGTCCGCGCTGCAGTTGAACACGCATCTGGGTGAGACTCGATGCTGGCGCCTGCACCACGAAGGTTCCGCCCAGGCCCATGACCATGCCGGCGAGTTGCTTGCTGCGCAAGGCAAAGGCGGTGTGTCCCTGCTCGATCGGCGAGGGTTCGAGAATGTCGTCGGTCTGGACCAGAATCTTGATCGGTAATTCGGCCGCCAGGATCTCGTTCAGGGTGTCTTGCTCGGGTCCGGAAAGCGCGCTGATATTCAGGCGCACCAGGTAGTCGGGGAACTGCGCCAGTTCATTGATCCCCAGTCCGTTTTCTCCGTAGGACTCAAACAGCGCGTCGTGCTTCTCTTCGCTGTAGTCGCCGCGGATTTCAAGCTCGGCGATGGCCAGTGCCTTGGCCAGTTCAACGGCTTTCGGGAAGCGCTCGCGATAGGCTTTGAGGGCGGCGGTGCAGCTGGCGAAGGCGAAGGCGTAGGGCGAGTTGGCCGCGCCGGCCTGGGTCGCGGTGGTCGGGAAGAACTTCTGCGCCTGGAGCGTCGAGATCAGTGCGGTCACACGCTGGCGGCGGGTCTTGGAGAGAGTTTTTCGCGGCGTGTCGCTCTTTAGCAGGTGCGACATGACATCGAAATTGAAGTTGTCGAGCGGCCCGGAACCGAAGGCTGCCTTGAGCGTGCTGGCGCTCTTGCCAGCGTCGGAGTTGACGAAGTCGGCCTGCAGAATGTCGGATAGCTTGAGGATCAGGCGGCGGATGTCGGCGTTGAAGCGTTTCGCCCGCCGGATCTGGGTAAGGCCCCAGGCATGACCGAGCAGGTGGCTGCTCAGCGTGGCGTCGCAGTCAATGACCTCACCGTCGGTGTTCAGGTTGGCGCGGGCGCGCGACAGGCTCTCGGCCATCAGCGGGTCCTTTTTGCCGAGGCGGATTGCGGCCTGGTCCCACAGCTCGGAGAACAGGCTTTCGGCCTTCTGGCTGGCTAGCAGGCGAATTTCCTGTTCGAGGCGCAGCACATGTTTGCGGATGCGCTCGCCTTCGCTGCCCTGGGCGACCCGGTTGAGGATGCCGTCAATCAGCCCCGACAGCGGTTCGGCTGTACGCCCCTCCGCCGAGTCATTGATCAGGACCAGAGGAAAGTCGTAGCGCAATCGGGTCAGGTCGCGGTAGCCGGAGAACAGCGCCGGGCGCAGATTGAGTCCGGCGATGTCGCCGAGTTGATTGGGCCGTTTTTTTCCGGTCAGGTAGAAAGCAACACAGGCTTGCAGATCAGCTTCCATAAGTTCTTGCCATCTCGAGTGATTCCGCTTCACGATGAAACGGAATGCTGTTTTAGTAAGCGGCCTCGGTCGTGTAGTGCGGTCGATTCGTGGCTGCCGTGAATTCACATCCGAAGTGCGAGATCAGACCGTGTATTTGTCGAGCTCGACCTCAAAGCCTTTTCTCAGGTTCTCGGTAGTGCGTAATACCCCGGTCTGCCGTGTATCCTCATAACAGGGAATCTCGCGGTTCTGGTAAAGAATGCCGACCGGTACGACGTCGGTACTCGAAGCAATTTCTCGTGCCCGATTCATGTCCAGCGGATCGTGGTGCAACTGGTTCTTGTACACCTTGGACAGCCCCGGGCTGATTTGCAGCGAATTTTCGTGGTGCAGCAACTGTACGTGGTCGGGGTTCTGCATGTCGGCTTCATGCAGCTTGGGCAACCATTCCGGGCAGCGCTGCAGGATGCGCACAAAGGACAACCCCTTGTGGTGGTACGCCGCCTTGACGATCTCAAACAGGCTTTCGGGAATCCAGTCGACGGCCTGGGCGACGAACGAGGCGTTGGCTATGCCCAGCGTTACCGACAGCGGGTTGAGTGCATCGAGATAGCTACCGCGCGGCGTGGTGTTGCTCTTGGTGCCGATCGGCGAGGTCGGTGAAGCCTGTTTCTTGGTCAGGCCGTAAATCTGGTTGTCATGCAGAAAAACGGTCAGGTTCATGTTGTAGCGGATGGCGTGAATCCAGTGCGCCGCGCCGATACTGCAGCAGTCGCCGTCGCCGGTGTTGACGAAAACTTTCAGGTCGGGGCGGGCCAGTCTGACGCCCTCGGCGATCGGCAGGGCGCGGCCGTGGATGCCGTGGAAGCCGTAAGTTTTCATGTAGTGCGGGAAACGGCTGGAGCAGCCGATGCCCGAAACGAACACGGTTTTCTCCGGGCGCAGGCCTTCGTCGCGACACAGGCGCTGGACGGCGGCCAGAATGGCATTGTCGCCGCAGCCGGTACACCAGCGCGGAACTCCGCTCTGGTAGTCCTCAAGGTCAAATTTTTCTTCGTACAGATCCAGCAAGCAGTCAGTGGCAGCACAGGTCATGTCAATTCCTTATTTATTAAGCTTGGCCAGGAGCACGCGGCGGATGGTGCTGGGCTTGACCGGCTGTCCCTTGACCTCGCTCCAGCAGTCTATATCGACGAGGAAGCGCGAGCGCAATAGGATCGCCAGCGAGGAATAGCGGCGGTTGTTCTCGTCGATCAGTTCGTCGGCCGGGTCGTCGCTCCAGTTGGTCTCGATGGTCATGACCTGCTTGAAGCGCTGCATGATCTCCTTGATCCCGGGTTGCATCGGCTGCAGGAAGCGCAGATTGATTGAAGCAACCTTCTTGCCTTCGGCGCGCAGGGACTCGACGGCTTCTTCAATCGCGCCCTTGGTGCTGCCCCAGCCGACGACCAGCAGGTCGCCCTTGGCGTCGCCGAAGACTTCCGGCGGCAACAGGGTTTTTTGCAACGCGGCGATTTTCAGGCTGCGCGCGCGCAGACCTTCCTGATTGATTTCCGGGTCGTAGGCGACGTGGCTCTGGCGGTCGTGAGCCAGGCCGGTGACGGTGTGCATGCCGCCGGGCTGGCCGGGAATGAAGCGCCGGGCGATGCCGGTGACCGGGTCCCAGTCGTAGGGCTTGGCGCCTTCGGGGACGGCGCTCTGGTCAATCGGTGGCGCCAGCCAGGCTTCGTTGAACTGCGGCCGAGGAAAGGGTTGTTGCGAGGTGGCGAGGAGGGCGTCGGTGAGCACGACGACGACGGTGTTGAAGGTCTCGGCAATTTTGCGCGCGGTGATCATCGAGTAGAAACAGTCTTCGATCGTCGCCGCGGCCATGACGACTTTCGGCGCGTCGCCATGGCTGCCGAAGATTGCTGTCATCAGGTCACCCTGTTCTGACTTGGTCGGCTGACCAGTGCTTGGGCCGCCGCGCTGGACGTTAACCACGACCAGCGGAATCTCGGCCATGACCGCCAGTCCGATGGCTTCCTGCTTGAGCGAATAGCCGGGGCCGGAAGTGATGGTGACGGTGCATTTGCCGGCGTATGAGGCGCCGATAGCGAAGGCGCAAGCGGCGATTTCGTCCTCGGCCTGGTGCACGATGCCGCCGACTTTTTCGAAAACGTCGGACAGATAGTGCGAGGACGAGGTGGCCGGAGTGATCGGATACATTGAGCACAGTTCCATGCCCGAGGCCATCACGCCGAGTGCCAGGGCAGTATTACCATTGGTCGAAATCTGTTCGTGGCGAGCCGGGGTAGCTGGAATGCTGTATTTGAAATCGAGATTGACGCCGGCCCAGGCGTGCCCGGCTTCGAGCAGCGAGACGTTGCTGGCGATGATGTCGCTGGCCTTCTTGCCGAAGGTCAGAGCAATTTGGTCGCGCGCCATCTGCAGATCCAGGCTGTAGATGTGGCAGATCATGCCGAGGGCAAACATGTTCTTGCCTTGTCGCGCATTAGCGACGAGATGCAAGCACTCCTCTTCCATCGGAATTTCGTAGACGCGGAAGCCGGCTTCAACCAGCCGGTCATGCGTCTGCGTATAGGCCATGGCGATGTTGATATCCGGGTTCTTGCGCCACATGCTTTCCAGCAAGATGATGCAGCCAGGCTTGAGTTCGCCGGCGCGTACACGCCCGAGCAGCACCTGCTCGTTAAAGGCGATCACCAGATCGGTCTGGTCGCCGCCGTTGGTAATGTAGGTCGAGCCGATGCGGATGCGGTTGCCGCTGGCGCCAGCGACGCTGCGTGCCGGCGGGCGAATTTCGGCCGGAATGATTTCGGTCGTCCAGATGCCGTTACCCATGCGGGCAGCGATCGAGCCTAGTGACTGGCCACAGCGCTGCGCGCCTTCGCCGGAATCGCTGATGATTTCGACGATGTGCTCTTTCAGCACCGTGGCGGTCATTTCTCGCGCTTTTTTGCCAACCGGCTGGGTGGCTTTTTTCATGCTTTTCTGTGTGCTCATAGTGTTCTGTTCCATAGTCGCTTGAGGGCGAATCATTCGATCGGGTCGGGTCAGGCAATCCGGATGCGGGAGAAATTCCGTTCGCTGCTGCTGATGCCGAACAGGGTTTCTTCGCTGCTGTTGTAGGGCGCAGCACCGTCACGAATGCCGAGATAGGCTTTCATGCTGGCCGCGGCCTTGCGTCCGGCGCCCATGGCCTCGATTACCGTTGCTGCGCCGGTGACGATGTCGCCCCCGGCAAAAACGCCGGCAATCGATGTTGCCAGCGCCGGGTTGGTGTCGATGTAGCCCCATTTGTTGAGCTGCATGCCCGAGGTCTGTCCCATGATCGGGTTGGCGTTGGTGCCAATGGCATAGACGATCATGTCGACTTCGAAATCGAACTCGCTGCCCTCGACCTGGACCGGGCGGCGGCGTCCGGATTCATCGGGTTCGCCGAGTTCCATGCGTACGCAGCGCATGCCACGGACGTTGCCCTGGCCGTCGTCGAGGACGGCGATTGGGTGGGTCAGCCAGTGGAATTCGACGCCTTCCTCTTCGGCATGGTGCAGTTCTTCGGCGCGGGCCGGAGCTTCCTTGTGCGAGCGGCGGTAGATGCAATAGACCTTCTCGGCACCAAGGCGGAGCGAGACGCGCATGGCGTCCATCGCCGTGTTGCCGGCGCCGACCACGGCGACGCGGCGGCCGAGCGGCTGCGGCGTGTCGAAGTTGGGGAAGTCGCGGGCGCGCATCAGGTTGCAGCGGGTCAGCAGTTCGTTGGCGGAGAGAACGCCATTGAGCGAGTCGCCGGGAATTCCGAGCATCGTCGGATAACCTGCGCCGACGCCGACGAAGACGGCGTCATAGCCCATTTCTGAGATCATCTGCTCGATGGTGAACAGGCGTCCGACCAGCGTATTGCATTCAAACTTGACGCCAAGTTTGATGAGGTTGCTGATTTCGGCGTCGATCACCGTATTCGGCAGACGGAAGTCGGGGATGCCGTACTTGAGTACGCCGCCGGCCTGGTGGAAGGCCTCGAAGACGGTCACGTCGCAACCGGCTTTGGCCATGTCGGCGGCGCAGGCCATTCCGGCCGGTCCGGAGCCGACGATGCCGACCTTGAAATTGTTCTTTTCGATGTAGGGAATGTTGGCCCAGCCTTCGCGGATCGCCGTGTCGCCGACAAAACGTTCGAGTCGGCCGATGGCTACGGCTTCGAGCGATTCCCCGACGGTACATACGCCTTCGCACTGGTTTTCCTGCGGGCAGACGCGGCCACAGATCGCCGGCAGCAGGCTGGTCTGGGTCAGAATGTCGTAGGCGCCGCGCAGATCCTTCTCGCCGATCTTCTGGATGAAGCCAGGGATGTTGATTCCCACCGGGCAGCCCGAAACGCAAGGCTGGTCGGGACACATCAGGCAGCGTTCGGATTCGCGCAGGGCGTCGTCCGGGTGGTAGCCGCAGGCTACTTCCTCGAAATTCTTGGCACGAACCAGGGGGGGCTGCTCGGGCATCGGAGTGCGTTCCTGAGGGATCGTGCGGATTGTCTTTTTCTTAGCCATGAATACCTGCCGTTCGTGGTGTGCGTGAAAAATGGGGGTAGAAGCTTATTTGCCCTTGGCGGAAGCCTTTGCCGGGGGCGATAGCTGGTCGATCTGCTTCTCCATGCGGCAGCCCTTTTCCCAGTGGTCGAGGGCCATGCGCTCTTCCTTGGTGTAGCGGCGCAAGCGGGTCATCAGATCGGCGAAGTCGACCTGGTGGCCGTCGAAGTCGGGGCCATCGACACAGGCGAATTTCACCTTGTCGCCAATTTTCACCCGGCAGCCGCCGCACATCCCGGTGCCGTCAACCATCACCGGGTTGAGGCTGACCATGGTCTTGATCTTGAACGGGCGAGTAGTTTCGGCACAGCCTTTCATCATGATCACCGGGCCGATGGCGACCACCTCGTCGATATCCTTGTGCTTTTCGATGGCCTGCATGATGCCGGCAGTAACCAGTCCCTTGATGCCGACGGAACCGTCATCGCTGCAAATGATATATTCATCGCAGACGGCTCTGAACTTGTCTTCCCAGAACACCAGATCTTTATTCCGGAAACCCACAACGCCAATGACATAAGCGCCGGCCTCCTTGTAGGCGCGGGCCTGTGGATAGATGGGGGCGACACCGAGGCCGCCACCGACGCAGACGACCTTCTTGGCATGGGTGAGTTCGCTGGGGATGCCCATCGGACCGACCAGAGCGTAAAGCGAGGTGCCGACCTGGCAGCGTTCCTGCATTTCGCGGGTGGTTTTGCCGACCGCCTGAATGACCAGGGTGATCGTTCCTTTTTCGCGGTCGAAGTCGGCCAGGGTTAGTGGGATTCTTTCACCGTGTTCATCGAGCATGACAATGACAAACTGGCCGGGTTTTGCGGCCTTGGCCATCAGCGGGTGATGGACTTCGAGAAGATAGGTAACCGGCGAAAAATCTTCGCGCGCCACGATTTCAAAATTTGCCATAGTGCTCGCTTTCATATCCTTTTAATGTGGATAACCAGTGCCGAGGCCAAATCTGTTCTACGCGCTACCCGAACATTTCTGGTTTGCATCAGGCTGCCTTGATGCGGAACTGTCATTTGTTCGTCGTCGTACATCACGGGATGTTTTTGTACGACAAACGATTCTTGCCTGCTTACTTCGTTAGGGCAAACGCTGAGTGTTCACAATATGGTGCATTCCGGGAATATATGCCGAACGGTAATAACATTGTGCAATTCAGGAATGGGTAACGTCTAAGCCAAAAAAACCCGTCCCGGATCATTTTGATCGTGCGGAACGGGAATGTGTTTCTTTATATTGGGTGTTGTTCGCTTTAGTCGGCAAAGTTCGTAATTAAAGTCAGATCCTAAAATTTACCATAGACGATGACTTTCGTCACTCTCTGGTCTTGGTTTTTTCCATCTTGGGTTGAAGAAAGTAAAGCTTGTCCTGTGTTTTTGTACGAAGAAATCCTCATCATCTGCAAAATAGGTTGCCCGTGAAAAGGGCGGTATTCCTTGTGAGGAAGAAGATTTATTTGGCAGGAAGTAGGTTTTTCAGATTCGAATTCGCGGCCCGGTTTTGTAGAACATCAATTATCAAACAATCTTTGACTTGATGCGGAATGGACATCTACTGCGAATATTTCAGAGTTTGATATGGGTTTAAAAACAACTGTTGCATGGGTTTTGTGCCGTCTGAAAACGATGTATAGTTACGGAATCGTGCAATTATGGAATCAATGCCATGAGAAGAAAAATTCCCGGGACGGAAATTCTGATCGCTTTTGAAACGGCCGCTCGGCATCAGAGCTTTACTCGTGCCGCAGAAGAACTCTCGCTGACGCAGAGTGCCGTATGTCGGCAAATTGCCGCCCTGGAGTCGCAACTGGGGGTTCAGCTTTTTAACCGCATCAAGAAGCGAGTTTCGCTGTCGGAAGCCGGGCAAATCTATGCCCGCCAGATCAGGGAAAATCTGAAGCGCATCGAACACGACACACTATCTCTGATGGCCCATCGCGGTGCTGGTGGCGTACTCGAACTGGCGGTCATTCCGACCTTTGCAGCGCGCTGGCTGATCCCCCGGATGTCCAGCTTTCGTGCCCTGCACCCAGGAATAACCCTGGACATGACCACCCGGGCTGAGCCCTTCATGTTCAAGGATACGCCGTTTGATGCGGCGATCCATTATGGCGATCCGGTGTGGCCGGGCGCGGTAACCGAGTATCTGTTCGGTGAGGATATGGTTCCTGTTTGCAGCCCGGCGCTACTGAACGGCCAGAAGCAGATCCCTCCGGCAGAACTTGAAAAACTGACGCTGCTGCATCAATCAGCGCGCCCGGATGCCTGGCGGGAGTGGTTCGAGGTGGCTGGGGTCAGCAATGTCAACGCCATGGGCGGTGCCCGCTATGAGCTGTTTTCGATGCTCATCGAAGCCGCCAAGGTCGGGCTTGGCGTGGCGTTGGTGCCGCGCTTTTTCGTAGTCAATGAGATCGATGCTGGCGAGCTGACGATTCCCTGTCCGGCAGTGCTGCACAGTCAGCGCAGTTATTACCTGGTTTTCCCCGAGAACAAGGCCAACTCGGCGCCGCTGCAGGTGTTCTGCGAGTGGCTGCGCGAACAGGCGTTTGAATATCGCCAGTCCGAATTAGAGCAGTGAACCTCCACTGGGGATGACGGGGCGTTCAGCGCTGCCCTGGTCATTCTGTCCTTGGGGGGAAAGGTCGCGTTCTGAGGTGCACGAGCAGGTCACTGCCTCACGCATTCTGGACTTCATCCGCCTCATCGCGTACCATCGCGCCCCCGCTTCACACCGCCTTTCCGTTCATGCCCCAATCCTCCTTTGCCCGCGCCTGCGGAATTGATTTCGGTACTTCCAATTCGACGGTCGGCTGCCTGCGTCCCGGTCAGCCGACGCTGTTTCGGCTGGAAGACGACAAAGTCACCCTGCCATCGGTCGTCTTTTTCAACGCGGAAGAGAACAGTACGCACTTTGGCCGTGCCGGACTCGCCGATTATCTGGCAGGCTATGAAGGTCGCCTGATGCGTTCGCTGAAGAGTCTGCTTGGCAGCAGCCTGATCGACGGTTCAACCGAAGTGCACGGACGAGTCTTGTTGTTTCGCGAACTGCTCGGGCAGTTCATCGGTGATCTCAAGCAGCGTGCCGATCGTCAGGGTGGAAAGATCTTTGAACACGCAGTGATCGGTCGCCCGGTCTTCTTTGTCGATGATGACCCGCTGGCCGATCAATTGGCCGAAGATACGCTGGCCGGGATTGCCCGCGACGTGGGATTCAAGGAGGTCAGCTTCCAGTTCGAACCGATCGCCGCTGCGTTCCACTACGAGACCGAGATCGAGCGCGAAGAGCTGGTTCTGGTCGTCGACATCGGCGGTGGAACGTCCGATTTTTCATTGGTCCGACTTTCGCCGCAGCGGCGTACAAAAAGCGACCGTCAGGATGATCTGTTGGCCACCGGCGGCGTGCATATCGGCGGTACTGATTTTGACCGCCAGCTCAGCCTGTCGAGTGTCATGCCCTTGCTCGGTTTTCGCAGTCTGCTGAACAGTGGCCGAGAGATGCCCTCGGGCATCTTCTTCAATCTGGCGACCTGGCATACGATCAACTTTGCCTACACCCGCCAGGCGCTGATCGAACAGAAACAGTTGGCCGTTGAATCGAGCACGCCAGAGAAAAATGCCCGCCTGCTCGCATTGATCGATCAGCGTGCCGGCCACTGGCTGGCCAACGCCGTCGAGCAGGCCAAAATCGACCTGTCCGGGCAGGACAGTACTTGGCTGGATATTGATCGTCTGGGTTCAGAGTCGAGTCATCTGCTGACGCGCAGTGAATTTGAACTGGCCAGTGCGTCACTGGTCGACCGGGTT
This sequence comes from Betaproteobacteria bacterium, assembly GCA_037139055.1. Lineage (GTDB taxonomy): Bacteria > Pseudomonadota > Gammaproteobacteria > Burkholderiales > Rhodocyclaceae > Propionivibrio. Next base: position 38,104 of record JBAXHE010000021.1, read on the forward strand.
GAGGCGACGGTGGTCGCGCTCCTGCGTGACGCCGGCATCATGGCCGCAAACGTCGATACAGTATTCTTTACCGGCGGTTCCAGCGGCATTCCGCGCTTGCGTCAACACATCGCCGCCCTGTTGCCGCAGGCACGCTCGGTCGAAGGTGACCTGTTCGGCAGCATCGGGTCCGGTCTTGCCGTCGAAGCGGCACGGCGCTACGGGTAGCGGCTTCTCAAATCATCGGATTTACTCAATCGGCGTCACGATGACCGCGGTGCCGTAGCACAGCACTTCGGTCAGGCCTGTCATGATTTCGGTGGCGTCGTAGCGCACGCCAATGATTGCGTTGGCTCTCAGCGACTGGCCGTGCTGACGCATCTCCTGAAAAGTTTCGGCACGAGCCTGTTCGCAGAGTTCTGAATAAATACTGATGTTGCCGCCAAACAGGGATTGCAGGGCACCGAAAAAGTTTCCGACGATCGAGCGCGAGCGCACCGTAATCCCGCGAACGACACCGAGATTCTTGGTGATGCGGTAGCCGGGAAGTTCAAATGCCGTGGTAATCATCGTGTTGTCCATGCTGTCTCCGGTTGGATGGTTTGATTGAAAAAATCAGTTTTTGACGCGCCAGACGCTGGCTAGCCACGGTTGTTGTTCGCGCGGTAATCCGTCCGGGCGGTAGTAGTGCTCGAGCTCGTTAAAGCCAGCGGCGGTCAGGTAGATGCGCCAGCTTTCAAGATCGTGATAGGCACCGTAACGTCCGTTGTTCCAGCCTTCTTCGTTGGCTCCGCGCGGGTTGGAGCTGAACAGCACACCGTCCGGCTTGAGCGCGGCCCTGATCTGGCGCAGCACGCGCGGCAGATCTCGACGAGGGATATGGAAGAGCGAGGCGTTGGCAAAGACGCCGTCGAATCGCCCGGCCGGCAGGTCGAGGCGAAGGAAATCCTGCTGCCAGACTTCGCAGGCCGTCTCTTCAGAGGCCATCTGCGCGAAGGCTTGGCAGCCTTCCAGACCGATAGCAGTATGGCCAAGCCGGGTGAAGGCGGTCAAGTCGCGTCCTGGCCCGCAGCCAAAATCGAGAATGCTGAAAGGGGCGCTGGCGGTAATATGCCGCAACAGTGCGTCAATGTTCTGGCGCACATCGTGTCCCCGGGTACCGTCGCGAAAGGCCTCAGCGCGTTGCTCGTAGTGCGCCAGGGTCAGGGCGCTGATGCGCTCAGAATCAGTTGAGACTGCACTCGGCATCAGAGCGGGCGAGCCTGAAGCAGGGCGTCAATCCGCGCGGCGCAGATGAAGTCGTTTTCGGATAGGCCGCCGATGGCATGCGTCGAATAGCGGACGCGGCAACGGTTGTAACTCACTTCGAGATCGGGATGGTGATCCTCGCGGTGCGATACCCAAGCCGTGGCATTCACGAAGGCCAGGGTTTCGTAGTAATTCCGGAAGCGGTATGTTTTGACCAGTTCCGCGCCGATGACTTCCCATTCTTCCAGCTTCACCAGCAGCCGCTCGATTTCCGGCTGGGCCAATGGCGGAACACCGCCTTCGCAGGGAGTGCAGTGCCGGGTCGTCAAATCACATTGTGCAGCGCTCATGAGTTTCCTCCCATCGGGACGATTCCATCCTCGGGATTGGAGTGCTCGGCAGAGAATGAGTTCGGCTGCGGCGGAGAAATTAGCGGATTTCTTCCATTGGCTGCGGCGAACACACCGACATTTTGTTGAATGCCTTGCATCCGAGAACGATCGATAGAGTGCTGGCTAGATAGGACTCGATTCCGACGTCGGCTTTCTGGGCTTTCTCCAGAAAGAATTCGTACACCTCCCGGTCAAGCTGGAGCGTGACAGCGACCTGGGGGGCCTGCGGGTGGGTTTGGGGCTGAGCGTCTGACATGAAAACTCCGGGCATTGGCGATAAGCAGGCTTGAGGGGGAGGCAGCGAAAAGCGTTACGGTGGCCAGTCAGTTATTGTGTTGATTTTTGTATTGTCCCAAGCGTTGGCTTTCGAGACAAGACTTTCCGTGTGTCGGCTCGACTTTGCCACGGAACTAAACCCGCTGTGGCATGGCCTTAAACGTCATGGATGTGCATTAAACAGCCGTCCAGCTGGCATTCATGCACCCGAGCCGGGTGCCAGGTTGGGGATGAGCGCAGTGCATCCGTTCAGGCTTGGGGCACTTTCGGAGAGGTAAGCTTGAAAACAAAATCACATGTCATCAGTCTGCTGGCCTGCGTTTTATTACTGTCCCCCTGGGTTGCCCAGGCGCAGCAGCCGATTGTCATCAAGTTCAGCCATGTGGTGGCGAAAGAGACTCCGAAAGGCAAGGCCGCCGAGTTCTTCGCCCAGAAAGCCGCCGAATTGACCAAGGGGCGGGTCAGGGTCGAGGTCTATCCGAATTCGACCTTGTACAAGGATAAGGAAGAAATCGAGGCCTTGCAGCTTGGTTCGGTGCAGATGCTGGCGCCGTCGCTATCCAAGTTCGGGCCGCTCGGGGTCAAGGATTTTGAGGCTTTTGATCTGCCGTATATGTTTGATAACTATGACGACCTGCGCAAGGTAACCCTTGGTCCGGTCGGCAAACAGCTGCTGGCCAAGCTCGAACCCAAGGGAATTCGCGGTCTGGCCTATTGGGATAACGGCTTCAAGTCCTTCTCGGCGAACAAGCCGATTAAGCTGCCGGCTGACATGAAGGGACTGAAGATGCGCATCCAGTCCTCCGAAGTGCTCAAGACGCAGATGCGCGACCTCGGCGCGCTGCCGCAGATTCTGGCCTTCGGCGAGGTCTATCAGGCCTTGCAGACGGGAGTTGTTGATGGCACGGAGAATCCGCATTCCAACCTCTACACGCAGAAGATGCACGAGGTGCAGAAATTCGTGTCGCTGACCGAGCACGGTTACCTCGGCTACGCGGTGGTGGTGAACAAGAAATTCTGGGACGATCTGCCGGCGGATATCCGCAAGCAACTTGATGAGGCCATGGAGCAGGCCACTCGCTATGCCAACCAGATTGCCCAGGTCGAGAACAACAATGCCCTCGAGGCGGTGAAAAAGAGTGGCAAGACGACGGTCTACACGCCGACCAAGGATGAGCGCGCCGCCTTCAAGAAGGCGCTGATCGGGGTGCACAAAAAGATGGAGTCACGTGTCGGCAAGGCAACGATTGAATCTTTCTACCAAGCGACCGGTTTCGACCCGGCAAAGCTCTAAGCCGCAAGACCGCCGTCGGGCTCGAGAGTCCGGCGGTGCGTCAACAATAAGTAGCCATGGAGGGAGGGATGATGAAACTGCTCGATCGTCTTGAGGAGTGGGTGGTCGGATTCATGATGGGCGGGGCAACGTTAATCATTTTTGCCGCCGTGGCCCATCGCTATCTGTCGGGCGTGCCGATTCCGGGGATGCAGGACTGGCTGATCTCGCTCGACTTTTCCTGGGCGCAGGAGCTGTGCATCATCATGTTCGTGTGGATGGCCAAGTTCGGCGCGGCATATGGTGTGCGCACCGGCATCCACGTCGGCGTCGATGTGCTGATTAACCTTCTCCGGCCGGAGATTCGAGCTCGCTTCGTGATTTTTGGTCTGCTCGCCGGGGCGCTGTTTACCGGCATTGTCGCCATCTTTGGTGGCCTGTTCGTCTGGGAAAATGGCTTGCATTTTGCGCTCTATAACCTGCTTGGGTTTGATGTTTCGGTGCTGTCCGAAGGGCCGACGACGCCTGATCTCGAATGGCCGACCTGGATTGTCTATAGCGCGATTCCGCTGGGTTCTTCGCTGATGTGCTTCCGTTTCCTGCAGGTGGCTTACACCTTTGTGAAAACCGGGGAATTGCCACGTCATGATCACGGTCACGTTGATGGTCTCGACGAGGCGGCCGAGCTTCCGCTGGTTCCTGCCGATGCCCAGCCGGGAGTCCAGAAATGAACGCCGCGATCATCTTCATCCTGCTGCTGACGCTGATGCTCACCGGCATGCCGATCTCGATTTCGCTCGGCCTGACGGTGTTGAGCTTTCTTTTCATGTTTACCGAAGTGCCGCTCGAATCGGTGGCGCTCAAGCTGTTCACCGGCATCGAGAAGTTCGAGATCATGGCCATCCCGTTCTTCATCCTGGCCGGCAATTTTCTCACCCACGGCGGGGTGGCGCGACGCATGATCAAATTTGCCACGTCGATGGTCGGACACTGGCCGGGTGGGCTGGGTCTGGCCGGAGTGATGGCCTGTGCGCTGTTCGCGGCGATATCCGGTTCGAGTCCGGCGACGGTGGTGGCGATTGGCTCGATCCTGCTGCCGGCGATGGTCAAGGCCGGTTTCCCCAACAAGTTCGGCGCCGGCGTCATCACCACCTCAGGCGCACTGGGCATCCTGATCCCGCCGTCTATCGTCATGGTCATGTACTCGGTAGCGACCAATACCTCGGTCGGTGCGCTGTTCATGGCCGGGGTGATCCCGGGTCTGGTGCTGGCCTTCATTCTCGGACTGGTGACCTGGTACCGGGCCTGGAAATTCAATTATCCGCGCACCAAGCTCTATCCCGAACGCAGTGACGGGCAGGCGACGGTCAGTGCCTTGTTTGGTGCCTACTTTGCGCTTATTTTCACCGCCTTGCCGCCGGTGATCGTCGGCTCTCTGCTCGCAGAAGTGCTGCCCAGCCCTGGTTTTTCCTATCTGATTGCCGGTTCCGCCTGGCTGGCGCTGGCACCCTGGGCGACCAAGAACGAGTGGGTGACCCGCTTCGTCTATGTGGTGCTCAATGTCATTGGCGTACCGATTTTTGTCAGTATCGAACTGGTCAGTATTTTTGGCTCGCTACCGATGATGCAGTTGATCTTCATCCCGACGCTGGTCACCCTCGGCTGGCTGACGCTGATCCAGACCTGCGGCAGTTTCACGCAGATCGCCCCGACCTTCCGCTTCAAGCTGCAGTGGGAAGCGCTGGAAGTCTGGCGAACCTACTGGGAAAGCATCTGGGGTCTGCTGCTGATTCTGGTGGTCATGGGCGGTATCTACGCGGGCTTGTTCACGCCCACCGAGGCGGCGGCGATGAGCGCGGTCTATGCCTTTGTCGTGGCGGTGTTTGTGTACAAGGATCTCAGCCTCAAGGATGTGCCGCGGGTGCTGCTTTCGTCGGCCAATATGTCGGCGATGCTGCTCTACATCATTACCAACGCCGTGCTTTTCTCGTTCATCATGACCAACGAGAACATTCCGCAGTCGCTGGCCGACTGGATGCTGGGCCATGGCCTGGGGATGATCTCCTTCCTGCTGGCGGTGAACGTCGTCCTGCTGGTCGCCGGGAATTTCATGGAGCCGTCGTCTATCGTGCTGATTTTTGCGCCGATTCTGTTCCCGGTGGCGATCAAGCTGGGCATCGACCCGGTGCACTTCGGCATCATCATGGTGGTGAATATGGAAGTCGGCATGTGTCATCCGCCGGTCGGTCTCAATCTCTACGTGGCGTCGGGGATCACGCGCATGGGAATTACCGAGCTGACCGTCGCCGTCTGGCCGTGGCTGCTGTCGATGCTCGGTTTCCTGGTGCTGGTGACCTACTGGCCGGGGCTGTCGATCTGGCTGCCGAAGACGCTGGGGATGATGTAGCCAGTCGCTGTACAGGTGCCCTGATGCCGAGTCGGAGTCGGGGCTGTTCCTGATTGAGGATGGCCATGCCCGGTTACACCCTGACGATTCACGATTCGGCCGCAGCGATCCCGCGCGCGGTGTGGGAACGGCTTTGTCCGTCGGGAGATCCTTTCCTCAATGCCGATTTCCTGTCGGTGCTCGAGCGCCACGGGGCCGCCGGGCCGTTGTGCGGCTGGCAGGCGCGTCATCTGCTGGCGAGCGACGCGGACGGGGTGGTGGTCGGTCTCTTGCCGCTTTATTTGCGCGCCAATTCGCATGGCGATTTCATCTACGACTGGTCGTGGGCTTCGGCTTACCAGCAACTCGGCAAGGTCTATTATCCGCGGCTGCTGAGCGCTCTCCCGCATACCCCGGCGACCGGCCCGCGCCTGCTGGTTGGAGATGCGGCTGATGGCGGCGCCATTCGCCAGGCGCTGATTAATGGCGCACAGGCGTTGGTCAGCGAGTATGGCGTTTCGTCATGGCATGTGGCTTTTCCTGAGGCGAAGGATCATCAGGCCCTGCTTGCTGCCGGATTACTTGGCAGCCATAACGTGCAGTTTCACTGGCAGGCGGGCGAATGCCGTGACTTTGACGATTACCTTGCCGGCTTCTCATCGGCGAAGCGGCGCAAGGTGCGCGCCGAGCGCCGGCGCGTGCGCGAGAGCGGATTGGTCATTGAAGTCGCTCACGGCGATGCCATCGATCCGGCCGAGTGGCCTGTGTTGCACGCACTTTATGCCTCGACCTTTGCGAAGTTCAATAACCATGCCGTACTGACCTCAGCCTGCCTTGCCGACCTGGCGCGGATGCTCGGAAGACGGATGGTCGTCTTCATTGCCCGTGAGGGAGCCGAACCCGTGGCGGTGTCGATCTGTTTTCGCAGTGACGAGGCCTTGTATGGCCGCTACTGGGGAGCGAGCGGTGATTATCACAGCCTGCATTTCGAACTCTGTTTTTATCGGGGAATTGCTTACTGCCTGAGCGAGGGTTTGCAGCGTTTCGAACCGGGGATGGGCGGCGAGCACAAGGTCGCGCG
>JBAXHE010000022.1:0-42056 GCA_037139055.1 Betaproteobacteria bacterium
TCTGAAGGCCGAGAAACAGCAAATGGAGGCAGTTTAAATGGGAAAGCCGACGGGCTTCATGGAGATTCCTCGCCTTTCGGAGGCTTATGAGCCGGCCGAAGCGCGACTAAAACATTATCGCGAATTCGTGGCCACGCTCAACGATGAACAGGCAGGGGCTCAGGGATCGCGCTGCATGGATTGCGGCATCCCGTTCTGCAATAACGGATGCCCGGTCAACAACATCATCCCGGACTGGAATGATCTGGTTTATCGCGGCAACTGGAAACAGGCGCTGGAGGTTTTGCACTCGACCAACAACTTCCCCGATTTTACCGGCCGTATTTGCCCGGCGCCTTGCGAGGCGGCATGCACGTTGAATATCAACAATGAAGCGGTAGGCATCAAGTCGATCGAGCACGCCATTATCGACAAGGGCTGGCAGATGGGCTGGATCGTTCCGCAGCCACCCAAGACCAAGACCGGCAAGAAAGTAGCCATCATTGGTGCTGGCCCGGCGGGTCTGGCCGCAGCGCAGCAGCTGGCTCGTGTCGGACATGATGTAACGGTGTTTGAAAAGAACGACCGTCCTGGTGGTCTGGTGGGTTACGGCATTCCCGACTTCAAGCTCGACAAGTCGCTGGTTGAGCGCCGCGTTAAGCAGATGCAGGCCGAGGGAGTGACTTTCCGCAACAAGGTTCTGGTCGGAAGCAAGGAATTGCCCGCAGGTATCGCCAATGATGCGACCGAATTCGTTTCGGCGGATCAGATCAAGCAGGATTTTGATGCGGTCATTCTCTCAGCCGGCTCGGAAGTGCCACGTGATCTGCCGATTCCGGGGCGTGAGCTGAAAGGTACCTACCCAGCGTTGCAATTCCTGATCCCGCAGAACAAGCAGGTCAGTGGCGGCAAAGCCAATCCAATCAACGCCAAAGGCAAGCACGTGGTGGTGATCGGAGGGGGGGATACCGGCTCCGATTGCGTCGGAACGAGTTACCGTCATGGTGCCGCCTCGGTGACGCAGTTTGAGGTCATGCCGCAGCCGCCTGAGCAGGAAAATCGGGAGCTGACCTGGCCCTATTGGCCGCTGAAGATGCGTACTTCCTCATCGCATCTGGAAGGCAGTACGCAGCGGGTCTTCTCGATCTCGACCAAGGAATTGGTCGGTGAGAATGGTGTGCTCAAGTCGTTGAAGACCGTCGACCTCGATTGGAAAGACGGCAAGATGACCGAAGTTCCCGGCAGCGAACGGACCTATCCCGCCGATCTGGTGTTTCTGGCCATGGGATTCCTCAACCCGGTCGGTGGTTTGCTCGACGCGTTTGGGGTCGAAAAGGACGCGCGCGGGAATGCCAAGGCCACGACCGATGGCGAAGGCTGTTACGCGACCAGCGCAACCAAGGTCTTTGCTGCTGGCGATACGCGCCGGGGGCAGTCGCTGGTCGTCTGGGCTATCCGCGAAGGTCGTCAATGCGCCCGAGAGGTCGATGCTTTCCTGATGGGCTCAAGTACTCTGCCACGTTAATCCGGCGGATAGCCCTGCGGGCAAGTGTTGGAGGCGAGCTGACCAGCTCGCCTGCGCGAAGGTCGTCAATGCGCCCGAGAGGTCGATGCTTTCCTGATGGGCTCAAGTACTCTGCCACGTTAATCCGGCGGATAGCCCTGCGGGCAAGTGTTGGAGGCGAGCTGACCAGCTCGCCTGCGCGAAGGTCGTCAATGCGCCCGAGAGGTCGATGCTTTCCGGATGGGCTCCAGCACTCTGCCGCGATAAATTGTTTTTCCCCAACGACAAACCCTGTTTCGGCGCACTGAAACAGGGTTTTTCTTTAGCTTCGCTCGAGGCTATGGCATAGTAGCGGCTGGTTCTATGGGGAGTGGACAATGAATCCGGAATTGCAAAAATCCTTGCAGGTCACCGCGCTGCCGAGCACCCTGGACGGCTATATGCTGATGATCCTGGTGATCATGATCGCAGCAGGGATTCTGGGCGGAGTGGCCAACTATTACTTGAGTGACCGGCAGGGCGAACCGGTGCGCCGGGACTGGGGGAAATATCTGACCCTTGGCGTGATTGCCGCGTTGACCGTGCCGCTTTTTCTGAACATGATTTCCAGCAACCTGCTGGAAGCCGCCCGAACCCGCCCGGTCGATTTCTTTGTCTTTGCCGGCTTTTGCCTGATTTATGTGGTCGCCTCGCGACGTGTTTTTGAGAACGTGGCCAACCGCTTGTTCGGGCAGATGGCGCAGATGAAGAGTGAAATGGTGCAGATCAAGGAACAGCGTCAGGAAGCACCGCCTCCTGCTCCGCGCGAAGAGCCTGCGCCAGCGGTTGAAGTTCCGGCGCAACCCGTTGTGCAGCCGAAGCCCGAGGTGGTCCGTGAGTCGCTATCCTATAACGATATCGAAATCCTGCGCGCGCTGGCCGAAGAGTGTTATGTCTATGGCAATCTCGTTGGCCTGACCGATAAAACCGGTTTGGCGCGCGATCTGGTCAGTACGCGCCTGACTGTGCTGAAGAATCTGGGCATCATCGAAACGCGCATCAACGACAAGAACGTTCTGCACTGGTATGTCTCTCCGAAGGGAAAGCAGATGCTCGGTGATATCCTTTCAGGACAGGACGATCGCTAATCTGCTTTACCGGAAATCCAAATGAACATCATCATCCTCGCAGCGGGGCAGGGGAAGCGTATGCATTCCAACCTGCCCAAGGTGCTGCATCCCCTGGCCGGAAAAGCTCTGGTTTCACATGTGGTCGATACCGCGCGCAGTCTTTCGCCGGAAAAGCTTTGCGTCGTCTATGGGCATGGCGGAGAGGTCGTTCGCCAATCGATCGACGCCCCCGATCTGGCTTGGGCTTTACAGGAACCTCAGCTCGGAACCGGGCATGCCGTGCAGCAAGCTTTGCCTTATCTGGAGGGTGGTGGCATCACGCTGGTGCTCTACGGCGATGTGCCGCTGATCCAGTCGGAAACCCTGAAGCGCCTGTTGCACGCGGCGCAGAATGCGCTGGCGATTTTGACCGTAGAGCTGGCCGACCCGCAAGGCTACGGACGGATCGTCCGCAATGCTTCGGGGCAAGTGATTCGCATAGTCGAGCAGAAAGACTCGACGCCAGAAGAACGCGCTATTGGTGAGATCAATACCGGAATCATGGCCCTGCCGACTGGCCGACTCGGTGAATGGTTGAGCCGCCTGTCCAACAGCAATGCCCAGAAAGAATACTACCTGACCGATATCGTCGGTATGGCGGTGGCAGAAGGCCTGACCATCCATACGGCACATCCGGCGCATGAATGGGAAGTGCTCGGCGTTAACAGCAAGGTGCAGCTCGCTGAACTGGAGCGCATTGCGCAGCGGTGTACGGCTGTGCAACTGATGGAGCAGGGAGTTCGCCTGGCTGATCCGGCGCGACTCGATGTGCGCGGCCAGCTCACCTGCGGGCGGGATGTGTTCATTGATGTGAATTGTGTTTTTGAAGGTCGGGTTGAGCTCGGTGAAGCGGTTGAAGTGGGCCCCAACTGCGTGCTGAAAAACGCACGCATTGGTGCCGGAACCCGGCTGGCTGCCTTTACCCATATCGAGGATGCGGTGGTGGGGCCGGACGGGGTGATCGGTCCCTTTGCCCGCTTGCGTCCGGGAACCGTATTGGCCGAGGATGTGCATGTCGGCAATTTTGTTGAAATCAAGAAAAGCACGATTGCCGCGCACTCCAAGGCCAACCATCTGGCGTATATCGGCGATGCGACGATTGGCAGCCGGGTGAATGTCGGCGCCGGAACCATTACCTGTAACTACGATGGCGCCAACAAATTCCAGACGATTATCGAAGACGATGCGTTCATTGGTTCCGATACGCAACTGGTTGCCCCGGTGACTGTTGGCCGGGGCGCGACTCTGGGAGCGGGGACGACGCTGACCAAGGATGCGCCGCCGGATTCGCTGACCATTTCGCGTGCCAAGCAAATCTCCATTCCTGGCTGGAAACGGCCGGTGAAAGTCGCGAAGGCTTAGGAGTGATGAGAGAGGAGTAAAATCCTCACTGCACTTGCTTTAGCACTTCACTCTCAACTCCTCACGGACTCTAAACATGTGTGGCATTGTCGTCGCGGTCGCGGATCGCAATATTGTTTCTGTTCTTCTTGAAGGCCTGCGCAAGCTCGAGTATCGCGGCTACGACTCGGCCGGGCTGGCGCTGATCAATGCCTCAGGCTTGCAGCGGCTGCGCGCCGTCGGGCGGGTCGTCGAGCTGACCGCTCAGGTTGAAGAAACTGGGGCTGCTGGAAATACCGGAATTGCCCACACCCGTTGGGCAACGCACGGCGTGCCTTGCGAACGCAATGCTCATCCGCATATTTCGGGTGGGTTGGCGGTGGTGCATAACGGCATCATCGAGAACCATGAAGCCTTACGCACTCGCCTCAAGGCCGAAGGCTATGAGTTCACCTCGGATACCGACACCGAAGTGGTCGCCCACCTGGTGGCCGCGGAACTGAAAAAGACCCCGGATTTCTTTGCCGCAACGAGGGCGGCGATTGCTCAGTTGCAGGGCGCCTATGCGCTGGCGGTACTGCGCGAATCCGAACCCGATCGGGTAATCGTGGCGCGCGAAGGCTCGCCGCTGTTGCTTGGCTTGTCAGACCACGGCAACTATGCAGCGTCGGATGCCTCTGCCCTGCTGCAGGTGACGCGGCGCATTGTTTATCTGGAAAATGGCGATTGTGCCGAATTGACTCGCGATCACTATCGGGTGACGCGTGTGGATGGAACACCGGTCGAGCGCGCTGAAACCGAATCGCACCTCTCGGCCGATTCGGTAGAACTTGGCCAGTATCGTCACTTCATGCAGAAGGAAATTTTTGAACAGCCGGTAGCGCTGGCCAATACCCTGGAAATGCTCGGCACGGCACGCAGCATTCAGCCTGGGCTGTTTGGTGCCAATACCGAGGACGTGCTAAAAGATGTTCGGCAAGTTCTGATCATTGCCTGCGGTACCAGCTACCACGCCGGGCTGGTTGCGCGTTACTGGATCGAGGCGCTGGCCGGTATTTCGTGCAACGTCGAAGTGGCCAGCGAATACCGCTATCGTGATTCCGTTTCCGATCCGCAGACGCTGGTCGTGACGCTCTCGCAGTCGGGAGAAACCGCAGATACGCTGGCGGCGCTCCAGCATGCCAAAGCCATGGGCATGAGCAAAACGTTGTGCATCTGCAACGTCCCGGAATCTTCGCTGGTGCGTGAAAATGCCCTGCGCTTTATCACCCGCGCCGGCCCCGAGATTGGCGTCGCCTCGACCAAGGCCTTTACTACGCAGCTGGCAGCGCTTTATCTGCTGACGCTGATTTTTGCCAAATTGCGCGGGCGCCTTTCTCCGGAAGTCGAGTCCAGAGAGCTGCAGGCGCTGCGGCATTTGCCGGTCGCCGTAGCCAAGGTGCTTGAACTCGAACCGCAGATCAAGGAATGGTCTGAGCGTTTTGCCATGAAGCAGCACGCCCTGTTCCTCGGTCGGGGTCGGCACTATCCGATTGCCATGGAAGGCGCGCTGAAACTCAAAGAGATCACCTATATCCATGCCGAAGCCTATGCCGCAGGGGAATTGAAACACGGCCCTCTGGCGCTGGTCGACAAGGATATGCCGGTGATCGCCGTGGCGCCCAATGATGCCTTGCTGGAAAAACTCAAATCCAACCTGCAGGAAGTCCGCGCGCGCGGCGGCGAGCTGTATGTCTTTGCCGATTCCGACAGCGAACTGGTTGCTTCTGATGGTGTGCATGTCATGCACCTGCCTGAGCATTACGGTCAGCTTTCGGCGCTGCTGCACGTGGTGCCCTTGCAGTTGCTGGCCTATCACGTGGCCCTGGTGCGCGGGACCGACGTTGACAAGCCGCGCAATCTAGCCAAATCAGTTACCGTGGAGTAACTTCGCCTGAGGGCTGCTCAGTATTGCGTGCAGTCGATCAATTGTCGCCGCCAGTCATTAAAAGCGACGGCAGCAATCGGGTCGAGCGCGTTTTCCCAGTCCAGGGTGTGGCGTTCGATTTCGTGTTTGAGTTCAAGCAGCTGGTAATGCAGTTCGTCGCTAATGGTGGTGAGTTCGGCGGCAATGATGGCGTCTTCTTCAGCGAGCTGCAGCGGGACGTCCAGACTATCCGGATCGAACCCCGAGGCGAGCAGGACGGTGCGCAGGTTGTAAATGCGATCAGTCAGAAAAACCACGGGGGCGCATTGAGCCGTTGCCGAATCGACGCGCAGGCGTGACCATCCTTCGAACAGTTGGGCAAAGCCGGTCAGCCGTTTCCTTAGGCTGTCGTTTTCCAGTTTGACGTGGGGCAGCTCCTTCTGGATGATGGCTTCGAGCAGCAGGTCAACGACCTTACGGTCGTATTTGTTGTCATTCAGCCGGAGCAGCGTTGATAGCCGTCGATGATCGTTAAAGCGTGACATGATCGAAGTGGATATATCGGCGGCCGCCAGGATGCGCCCGGCGATGCTGATCTCCTCGGCCTTGAGAGCAAAAGGATAGCCGCTGCCGTCGAGACGTTCCTGGTGCTGAATGACGGCTTTCGACGTCTCTGGATCGATGCCCGGCAACTCCTTGATGATCAGCCATCCGGTGATGGGGTGAACATAAATAAAGCGTCGTTCGTCGTCATTGATCTTATGCCCGGGTTCGAGAATTTCCGGATCGATATAGAGCTCGCCGAGGTCATGGCAAAGCGCTGCGACGAGCAGGTGGTCGATGGCTGCGGGCTTGAGGTTCGAGCGCAGGGCGAGATAATGGCTGATGAAGGTCACATTAAGGGTGTGCTGGTAGAGCCCCGGTCGTTGTTCTCGCGCAATGGTCAGGCGAAACAGGATTTCATGCGGTAATTTCAAGCGTGATACACCATGACGCATCGCACCGGGATCCCCGGACTTGGCCATCAGCTGTTTGAACCACGGATCATTGTCGATCAGGCGGCCGATGTCGGAAGTCAGCGTTTCAGCGGAGACCCCATGGGTGATCGCCAGGCTCTTCTCAAGCGTCATCCCGGACAGGCGGTGCCCCAAAAGTTTTTCACGCAAGCGCGGGTCGATCCGGGTGCCGCTGGCCACCAGCTTAATTCCAGAAGTCGATACGATGTCCTCGCTGGCGCTAAGCTCATGAGTTTCCGCCAGTGCTGAAACCTGTTTGACGTAATCGGGTGAGTCATCAACCAGCGACTGCGCATCCGACTGCATTGCCTGGTTTACAGTGTTTGCCATGAGCGTTCTTTCGTGTCCTGCTGGGTTTAAGCGAAATCAGTGGTGATGTTACAGGACATAGAAGGCAATGGCGATGAAGTGGGTCAGGCTGCCGCCGAGGACGAAGAGATGCCAGATTCCGTGCCAGTGCCTGAAGCGGCGGTCAAAGGCGTAGAACACGATGCCGATGGTGTAGAGCAAACCGCCAGCGGCCAGCCAGAGAAAGCCAGCAGTTTCGAGGTGCTCAAGCAAGGGTTTGATGGCCACGACAATTACCCAGCCCATAGTCGCGTAGATGATCAGTGACAGGACCCGGGCTTCCGTGCGCGGTTTGATTTCCTGGAGCATGCCGGCGACTGCCAGGCTCCAGACCACGCCGAACAATGACCAGCCCCAGGGGCCGCGCAGGGTGATGAGACAAAAGGGCGTGTAGGTGCCGGCAATCAGCAGATAGATGGACAAATGGTCGAGTTTGCGCAGGATGTCCTTGGCTCGTCCCCTCAGACTGTGATAAAGCGTTGATGCGCTGTAAAGCAGGATCAAGGCAGTGCCAAAAATCGACACGCTGACGATTTTCCACGGGTCACCAGAACCGATGGACATGATGAGCAGAATGACGGTCCCGGCCACCGAGAGAACGGTGCCTACCAGATGCGTCCAGGCGTTGAGCTTTTCTCCGTAGTACATGGGGGCTTTCAAATGAGCTGGTGCGGCAGTGTTCAGAGCAGGAGTGTCCGTGGGTTCTGGCCCATGGCAAACCTGAAAAGTTCATCAGGCATTATCGCGCCGGTCAATAACTTCGGCTATTATCGCCCGGCGAATTCTGTTTTTTTTACTGATTCAGGAAAACGTGCGTGAATATTCTCAATCTGATTGAACGACACTGGGAGATCCTTGATCTCCTGCTGGTTGCGGTCGGCTTGGTGATTTACGCCGCAGCTTCTCACAGCTTGCACCAGCGCCGGCATCCCTCGGCAGCGATTGCCTGGGTGCTGGGCATCATTCTGCTGCCCTATCTGGTGTTGCCCCTCTATCTGGCCTTTGGTAGCCGCAAGGTCATCGCCCCTCTCCCGCCGCAGGGGACAAAGCAATTGACCATGCCCGCCTCTGCCTCGCATGCAACGGCCTCGCGTTCACAGCAGCTCGGGAGGGCCATGGGCCTGCCCGATCCAGTGGCTTACGCCGAGTTGAGCATTCATGAAGATGGTACGCAGGCCTTGATCGCACTGCGGCGGATCATCGACGAGGCGAGGCAGACCCTTGAAGTCAGCACTTTTCTTTTGGGGCGTGACGTATTGGGCGACGAGATCGCCGAAAAGCTCAAGCAGCGGGCGCGTGAGGGCGTCCGGGTGCGCTTGCTGATCGACGGCATCGGCATCTATCTTGGCGGTTATCCTGACCTCAAGGGATTTCGGGAGGCCGGAGTCGAGGTGGTGCGCTTTGTTCCTCCGTTTCGCTCGCCCAAACGCGGACGGACTAACTTGCGTAACCACCGCAAGATGCTCATTGCTGATGGTGCTCATTTGTGGTGCGGCGGGCGGAATCTGGCGGCCGAATACTTCGAAGGCGACCCCCGCCCGATTCTGGGGAGGTCGCCCTGGATTGACCTGAGCTTTGACCTGAAAGGCGAGATCGCCTGTCAGGCGGTGCAGCAATTCGAGCGCGATTGGGCGTTTGCTACCGAACGTCCGGCGGTTGCCGAGGTGTGTATCCCCTCACCGGAGTTGCCGAGCGCTGGTGCGCTGGCCCAACTGGTCGCCAGTGGTCCCGACCGACCCGACGATACCATCTCGACGCTGCTGGTTTCCGGCTGCTTTACCTCGCAGCGTAGGATCCTTCTGGTTACGCCTTATTTCGTTCCGGATACGACCCTGTTGAACGCGCTGGCGCTGGCGTCGCGCCGCGGTATCGAGGTCGATCTGGTGTTGCCCGCCCGATCCAATCATCGCCTCGCCGATTTTGCCCGGCATCGCCTGTTGCGCGAACTGGTCTCTGCCGGGGGGCGGGTCTGGCTTCATCCCAAGATGATCCATGCCAAGGCCATGGTGATTGACGACGAGCTGGCCTTGTCGGGTTCGGCCAATATTGACGGGCGAAGCCTGTATCTCAATTACGAGATGATGGTGGCTTTTTACGATCGCAAGGCGGTGAAGAGTTTTGCGCGTTGGGTTGAAGCGCGCCGACAGGAATCGGTTCCCTATGTTTCGCAGCCACCGGGGATGGGCAGGGATCTGGCTGAGGGATTGCTGCTCTGGCTGGCTTTTCAGCTGTGATTCGGGAAAGACAATAAAAACGGGGTGCCTGGGCACCCCGTCTGTTTTTCACCAGCCTTACTTGCCGTTAGCCGCGGCGAGCTTCTGTTCGATTTGGGCAATCGGTACGGCACCGGGGACGCGTTCGCCATCAGCGAAGAAGATGGTGGGGGTGCCATTAATCGCCAGTCGGTGGCCAAGTTCAACGGTTTTGGTTACCGCGCTGGTGTCGCAATCGCCCTTGCCTGAAGGGGATTTGCCGTCCTGCATCCAATCGTTCCAGGCTTTGGCCTTGTCCGAGGAACACCAGATCTGGTTGGATTTTTCCCTTGAATCAGGCGAGAGGATCGGCAGCAGGAAGGTGTAAATGGTGACGTTGTCGAGTCTGACCATGTCTTTTGCCAGCTTCTTGCAGTAACCGCAGTTGGGGTCTTCAAAGGTGGCCATGACCCGTTTCCCATCGCCACGGACCTGTTTGACCGCGAGTTCAATCGGCAGGTCGGAGAATTTGATCGCCGTGAGCTTTTGCATGCGCTCGGCGGTAACATTTTTCAGCGTCTTGCCGTCGATTAGCGTGCCAGCAAGAATGGCGGAAATTTTGTCGTCGGTATAAAGAATCTGACCTTCGGCGTACACCTCGTAGAGTCCCAGGTAGGGGCTCTTGGTGACGCTGGTGACCTTGCCGCCCAGCTTGGCTTCGATGGCGCGCTTGACGCTGGCTTCATCGGCTAAGCTGTTCAGGCTGAACGTGGCAATGAGCAGGGTGGCGAGGAACGCCGGCGAAAAAAAACGCTTCAACATAGGGATTCTCCGTTGGGCTACAGGGCGCCGAGTGCATAACGTACCAGCAGGTTCTTTACGACAGGCAGGGCATTGGTCAGATTCATTCCGGTATTGCGCAGGAATTTAAACCCCGGCAGTTTCTCATGAAAAAGCTGGCGAAGTGTATGAGTTGTGTACTGCATGAGCAGCGTTTCCTCGCGCCGGGCACGCTGGTAGCGGCGCAGCAGTGCGACGCTGCCGATGTCCTGCCATTCGTGGGTGCCGGCGAGAAGTTCGCCTAGCGATTGTGAATCACGATAGCCGAGGTTGATGCCGTGGCCGGATAGCGGATGAATGCCGTGCGCCGCATCACCGATCAGTGCCAGCCGTGGGGCGACGATGTTCGGGACGCGAATCAGGCGCAATGGGAAGGCGCTGGCCGGAGTCAGCAGTTTCAACTCGCCGAGTTCATGCTGGCCGGCGGCAGCGACTTTCTGGCACAGATCATCTGTGGACAAGGCTAGCAACTCTTCGGCGTGGGCATCGGGCGTGGACCAGACCATCGACATGCGCTGCGCCGAACTGTCGCTGGCCAGCGGCAACCAGGCGAGTACGCCGTCGTCACGAAACCACTGGCGCGCCGTGCCGCGATGCGGCTTTTCGCACTCAAAATTGGCGACCACGCCGATGTCGCCGTACGGCGTGGTGATGGCCGCCAGTCCGGCACTTTCACGAACCCAGGAGTCGCGTCCGTCGGCGCCGACGATTAGTGGCGCTTGGAGAACTTGCCCGTTGTTCAGCGTGAGTTCGGCGGATTCTTCGCCGATCTTCAGTTGCTGTGGCGACGCCGGGCAAAACAGGCTGAGGTTGGTCTGTCGACGGGCGTTCTCCCAGAGTTCGCAGGCCATCAGCGAGGATTCGATGATCCAGCCGAGTTCGGAGACGCCCGATTCATACGCCGAGAAATCGAGCTGTGCGCCATCATCCCCACGGACTTTCATCGCGTAAATCGGCGCGATGCGCTCGGCGTCAAGGTGTTTCCAGACCTTGATGGATTTCAGAAAATCAGCATTGGCCGGGCTGATGGCATAAACTCGCGCGTCCCATCCCGCGGCACGAACCGGCGGGTGGCTTTCGACCAGGGCGATCTTGAGGCGGGTATCGCGTAGCGCAGCAGCCAGCGAGAGTCCCGCCAAACCACCGCCGACAATAATTACATCAAATGACATCAATAAACTCCGTTAAGCCGCGATTGTGCCTCGCGGCCATGCGGTTTTACAAGCCGGGTGCGGCATGTTAGAAGTACGCACATGAAAGACAGTTCCTCTCCCCGTTATTTTCCGGCGATTATCTGTGCCGATTTTGATTCGCCGATTGATGCGCTGATCAGCCTGTGTGTGCCGCAGGACGAGGCGATGAATCTGGTCGCCGCCTCATGGCTGGGCGGAGAGCCATCGTGCGTCATGGCCACCATTGACGGCGGCCGCAACGTGGCCGTACTGCGCACGCCGGACGGGCAGTGGGCCGCGTGCAACGCCTATGTCGAATTTTGCAGCTCAACGCGCAGCGAGGCCGAACGTCAGCTCAAGAAGCTGCTCAAGCGAGGGCGGCGCGGGATG
Source organism: Betaproteobacteria bacterium (assembly GCA_037139055.1). Taxonomy (GTDB): domain Bacteria; phylum Pseudomonadota; class Gammaproteobacteria; order Burkholderiales; family Rhodocyclaceae; genus Propionivibrio. The sequence continues at coordinate 11,837 of JBAXHE010000022.1, forward strand.
GTCGGGGTGCTGAATACCTAGAATCACTGAATAAGCTGTCATCCCCGCGAAGGCGACCGAAGGAAGTGCAGAGCCGGGGAGCTGACCAACGGGAATGCAGGGCCAGTTTATTGTATTCCTGGGTTCCCGCCTGCGCGGGAACGACGAATTGGGCGCAGCTTCCTTATTCGCGATGACGTTCCTGCCGCTGCGCCAGGGCTCTGGCGTTCTTCGTGGCTACCTTGCGTTTGGGGAGTAGTCCTTGCAAGGCTCGCGGACTCGAGCGTGCGCCGCTGGCGACGTAGTCGGCCAGCAAGGTCTGCTGAACGACCTGTGCGGGCAGGGCACAGGGGCCGCACAGGTAAGCGGCCAGCGCATCAACGAGCAATTCTGGCGAAAGTCCGCTGGTTTTTTCCGTGCCTTGCCACAGCCAGTCCGAAAAGCCGAGAAAGGCGTAGAACGGTGACGTCCCCGTGTTCGTGCCCAATAGCAGCACCAGCGTCTGCCTGAAGCGCCCCGAGTTGGCGACCTTGTCCCAATAGTGCGAGAAACGGACAAAGCGCTGCATCGTCGCTGAATCGACCGCCGCAGTTTGCCGCACGGTGTACGGCGGGTCGCTGTCGTACACCATGCCCCAGGTGGCGGTGTGCCAGGTCAGCGGAGCGCCGCGCAAGCGTTTCAACAACCCTAGCTGGATCTCATGCGGATGCAGGGCCAGCAGGCGGTCAAAACCGGCGGCAAAGCTGTCCAGCGTTTCGCCGGGCAGGCCGAAGATCAGGTCGGCGTGGATATGGGCGTGCGTGTGTTCAAGCAGCCAGCGCAGGTTGCTCTCGGTCTTCGCGTTGTCCTGCTGGCGCGAGATGCGTTGCTGCACCTCGGGGTTGAAACTCTGTACGCCGACTTCGAGTTGAACGCTCCCCGCCGGGAATTGCACGATCAGCTGTTTGAGGGCCTCGGGCAGATGGTCCGGAACCATCTCAAAATGCAGGAAGAGATCGTCATTGGCCTCGGGCAAGCGCTGCAGAAAGAACTGCAGGATGCGCACCGACGTCTCGGTCTTCAGGTTGAAGGTCCGGTCGACAAACTTGAAGTGGCGAGCGCCACGCCGGAACAGCGTGGCCATCTCGGCCAGGAAATTCTCCAGGTCAAAGGCCCAGGCGGTCTTGTCCAATGCGCTGAGGCAGAACTCACACTTGAACGGACAGCCGCGCGAGGCTTCGACGTAGAGCAGGCGATGCGCCAGATCGGCGTCGGTATATTCGGCATAGGGCAGGGCAATCTGCGCGAGCGGCGGCTGTTCTCCGGCGATCACCTTTGCTGCCGGGCATTGCCCCGCCAGCAAAGCGCGGCACAGTGAGGGGAAGCTGACATCGCCCCAGCCGGTAATGACGTAATCGGCCCATCCGACGATCTCCTGCGCCTCGGTTTCATGGCTGACTTCGGGGCCGCCCAGGATCACGGTGAGGCCAGGACGCTTTGCACGCAGGAGTTGCAGGACGGCCAGCGTCTGGCGCACGTTCCAGACGTAGACGCCAAAGCCGATGATTGGTGCCTGATGGCCCAGCATCGATAGCAATTCATCGACGATCTCCTCGGCCTTGCGCGCAATGGTGAATTCGCACAGTACCGTCTGCGGCCGCAGCTCGCCCAGATTGGCCAGCAGGTAACGCAGCCCGAGCGAAGCATGAATGTACTTGGCGTTGAGCGTAGCCAGAACAATCGCCGGGGAGGGGGTGAGGGCGGGTGAAATCATGCCGGTATTATCAAACCCTTGGCGAATTTTGCGAACCACAATTTGTGTTGATCAAAATCAAGTCAAATCCTGAGCCGTCGGCATCCTGTTAAAATTCTGCAGGTTATTCTTCGAAAGGTTCTCCCCATGAAAAAGCCCTTCCGGCATTTCGGGTTTGCGGTCGGTGTATTGCTGCTCGCTTTGGTTGCCAGGAGCGCATTGGCCGTTGAGCGGGCTTATGCCGTCGTCGATAGTGTGCAGATGCCGGCCTGGGTCGAGCGCAACGGTGTGCGGAAGCCGCTGGAGCCGGGCCGGGTGCTGCAGAATCGTGACCGGGTGATTACCGGTGCCGAAGCACGAGTGCTGATCCAGTTGGCCGAAGGCAGTGCCGTCAAGCTTGGGGAGAATGCCCAGCTCGATCTCAATGCACTGGGTCGCCGCGAAAACAAAGTATTCACTGCCGCACTGGATGTGGCCAAAGGCGCTTTTCGCTTTACCACCGGTATTTTTAACAGCCTGCGCCAGCAGCGAGCGGTAAATGTGCGCATTGCAACGATTACCGCCGGCATTCGCGGCACCGATCTGTGGGGCAAGTCTGACGATCAGCGCGATCTGATCTGCCTGCTGGAAGGCCGGATCACGGTGATGCATCCACAAAGTGAGGCGCAGGAAATGAGCGAGCCGATGAGCTTCTACGTGGCACCCAGGGGGGAAGCACCGCAAGCGGTTGACAAGGTGGATGCGGTTCAGCTTACGTTATGGGCCGCGGAGACCGAGGTTCAGCCCGGTGCGGGAGTTGCCCGCCGAGGGGGTAAATGGAAGCTCGAGCTGGCAACGCTCGATAGCCAGGACCAGGCTCTCGATTTATATGACCGGGCGCGCGCCGCAGGCTATGCCGTGAGCATCAAGCCGAAAGCGGCAGAAAGCGGCAACTATCGCTACGCTGTGCGTGTGATGCACCTGCCCTCGAAAGAAGAAGCCGAGATTCTGGGCGGCAAGCTTATCGGCCTTCTCCAGTTGGATTCGCCTGTGGCTACTCGGTAATGCTTTTCCGACTGGGAGCATCTGAATGAGTTGGGCTTATTTGCTCATCGCCGGACTGCTGGAAATCGGCTGGCCGGTGGGCCTGAAAATGGCTCAAGGTGAAGAATCACGAGCCGCCGGGATCATCATCGCCGTTCTCTGCATGGTCGCCAGTGGTGCCTTCCTTTGGCTGGCGCAGAAAGAAATTCCGATGGGCACGGCCTACGCTGTATGGACCGGTATTGGCGCAGCGGGAACGTTTGCCGTGGGCGTGATGTACTATGGCGACCCCGTAGGGCTAGTGCGTTATCTGGGGGTTGCGCTGATTGTCGGTGGCGTTGCGCTGCTCAAGCTTGCGCATTAATCCTTGTCCGTCTGCTCAAGGACCGCGTTCAGTAGTTTCATTGGCGCCGTGTGGTTCGCGCGGGCCGTCACTTCGATTGATTTTGTGGCCGAGGTGTTCTGTACGCCCGCCTCGGCAGGACGTTCCACGGCTTCGTCCGAGGAAAGACCAAACACCGGCAATATTGCCCAGCGGGGCGCGCAAGACGGCACTGACGGTCTGTTTGACCGGACTGGCCGTTTTTTGCTGTGGGACGACGAGAAAGCCAGCAGTAACCAGTGCGGTGCCGAACAGCATCAGTCGCGGCCGATATTGGCTCAGCATCATGGCCAGCGGCTTGCGATGGCGTAGGCCATGCAGAACCGCCACAGCGAAAAATCCCATTCCCAACCATTCGTGCATGGCTTCGACATCGCCCTTGTGCCACCGTCTGAACGATTTCACCAATCCGTTGCATCCACCGGTTGAATCCGCCAAAGCATTGTAGGTATCCGACAACACTAAGGGATGCCTCATGCCGGTCGAGAGGACTTCCTCACTCCCCCGCTCGACGACTAAAGCGCCACTGAATATTCCGTGAGTTCGATGCGCGTTGATACGGCATTCAGCGCGATGAGATGGATCATCTGATTTACAGAGGTGCAACAGTCGGCCAGGATCTTCACCGAATATTTCTCGGCCGCCTTGGAGATCGCGGTGTGGGTTACGCAGTTCTGCGTCATCATTCCGCAAACCAACAATTCCTCGACTCCAAGCTTTGACAGTGTTTCTTCCAGAGCGGTATGGTGGAAACTGTCAGCAAACGCCTTGGTAATAATGATGCCTTCCGGTGCTGCCGTCAGGATGCGAGGATTAATATCAACGCCTGTTGCCCCCGCGTTGAAAAACGGGGCGATGCCCTTTGATGCATCCGCGATGTGTTGGACGAGAATGACAGGAATATTCTTTGTCCGGGCTTCGGCTATTGCCGACTCAGTATTCATCAAGGTGACGTCAGTATTCCACAACGGAAACTTTCCCTCGGGGAAATAGTCGTTTTGCACGTCGATTACGATTAAGGCTTGTTTGGACATGATGAACTCCATGTGTGTTTAGGGTAGGTGCATTCTGGTAGATTCAACCTGTCTTAAAAAGCGGCCCGAATGACAAACTGCGGTAATATTGGGCCATTCGCGTTACGCCTGAATTTTTAGCCATGTCGATCCCCTCCATTGCCGTCGTCGCGTTCGATCAAATCAGCCCGTTTCACCTATCCGTGCCATGCGTTGTCTTTGGCGAGGCACATCCCGGCATGCCTCTTTTCAACTTCAAGGTCTGCGCAGCCGAAACAGGCCCCATCAATACAACGGCTGGCTTTTCGCTTGGGATAAGCCATGGTCTATCGGTGCTGAAAACGGCAGATACGATCATCGTTCCCAGTTGGCGTGATCCCGCTGAGCGCCCTCCGGAGTCATTGTTGAAGGCCTTGTTGGCTGCGCAGAGAAGAGGCGCACAGATCGTTGGGCTGTGTCTTGGCGCGTATGTATTGGCCGAGGCCGGGCTGCTGGATGGGCGGCGCGCAACAACTCATTGGGCATACGCGCTGGATTTCGCTCGGCGCTACCCGCTAATCAGCGTAGATGCAGATGTTCTTTACGTGGAAGACGAAAATGTTTTGACCTCCGCGGGAACAGCGGCGGGCATTGATTGCTGCTTGCACATGGTTCGTCAGCGGTACGGGGCCGAGTCAGCCAACTGCATGGCGAGACGCCTTGTGGTCCCGCCACATCGGCAGGGAGGTCAGGCACAATTTATCGAACAACCGATACCGACTAGCGCAAGAAGCTCGCGACTCTCGGGAATGATCGACTGGGTACGGAGCAATCTGGATCAAGCACATACTGTGGACAGCCTTGCTAATCGCGCCTTGATGAGTCGTCGAACATTTACGCGACAATTTCGGCAATTGATGGGAGTGACTGTTGTTGAATGGCTCCATGCCGAACGACTCGCACTCTCACAGCGACTGCTGGAAAGCAGTGATCATTCCATTGATGCCATTTCGGCACTTGTCGGTTTTGGGTCGCCGGAGTCACTCAGGCTTCATTTCCGACGAGCGTTTGGAGTATCTCCGATTGCGTGGCGGGCAACATTCAAGGGTTGAGCCTACAATTCTCTGTGAGCATTTGACTGGGCCGCATCACAGAACGATCGCTTAGAAACGGGTACAGTGGGTGGCTGCAACAAGTGGGAGCAGACCTTCTGTGCGAAGGCTGGTTATCTCACGTTCAGGACAATAGCGAACAAAGTTAGAATGCCGCTTGAACGCGGCAGAAAGACCCGAACATAGTGGAGCGGCAATGAACACAAAGCTGTTGGATTTTCGAAGCGATACGGTGACGCAACCGACTGAGGCGATGCGATCTGCCATGGCCTCAGCCATTGTTGGCGATGACACTATGGGCGAGGACCCCACCGTGCGGCGCCTGGAAGCTATGAGCGCCGAGCTGCTGGGTAAGGAGGCCGCCCTCTTTGTGATTTCGGGCACCATGGCCAACCAGGTGGCGATCATGGCCCTGACCCAGCTGGGCGATGAAATCATCGCCGGCGAAAACTCTCACCTCTACAATTTTGAAGCAGGTGGCGTGGCGGCATTATCGGGCGCGCAGATCCGCCCAATGCGTGCGGAAGCCGGAATGTTCAATCCGGCAGCCGTCAGAAAATCAATTCGGCCCAAAGGAATTCAATCTGCGGTGAGCCGAGTCCTATGCCTGGAGAATACCTACGATCTGACTCGCGGAATCCCGGTCGGTCTCGAGTATCACCAGGAAATGGCAGAAATCGCTCACCGTCACGACATGGTGCTGTATCTGGACGGAGCGCGGATATTCAACGCGGCGCTCAGCCAGGGTTTGAGCGTGAAAGCGCTTTGCGCGCCGATCGACTGCCTGCAGTTCTGTCTCTCGAAAGGTTTGGCGGCGCCCGTCGGAGCGCTGTTGGTCGGGTCAAAAGCTTTTATCGACCGCGCGCGCTGGATCAGGCAGCGGATCGGTGGCGGCATGCGCCAGGCAGGGCATATGGCAGCCGCAGGCATCGTGGCGCTGGAGCAGATGACCGGCCGACTGGCCGAAGACCACGAGAATGCCACGCGTCTGGCCAACGGCTTGGCCGCGATCGACGAGCGGCTCATTGATCGCGTAACCCCGCGAACCAACATCGTGCGTATCGATTTTGGCACTGCCGGTTATCAGCCCGAGCCCATCGTCAAAGCGCTTCTCGAGCAGCAGATCAAGATCAGGCAGCTCGACCAAGAGTCCTGCCGCATGATTACCCATTGGGGAATCGACGCGGACGATATTGAGTCGGTCCTTGCGGTATTCAGCTCGCTGCTGAAACGAAAATAAGAAAGATTCACCGCGACAAAGCTGTGCGCTTTTCTCTGGGGCAAGGGGTGGGGCCGGTATAATCCGGTCTGCTCCCACGAGAATCACCTATGTCCGATCTGCTTGCCAATCTCAATCCCGAACAACTCGCCGCCGTCACCCTGCCGCCACAACACGCCCTGATTCTTGCCGGTGCCGGCAGCGGTAAAACCCGCGTGCTGACCACGCGCATCGCCTGGCTGGTGTCGACCGGCCAGGTTAGTCCGCATGGCGTTCTCGCCGTGACCTTTACTAACAAGGCGGCGAAGGAAATGCTGGCGCGGCTTTCAGCGATGCTGCCGATCAACACGCGCGGGTTGTGGATCGGCACCTTCCACGGTCTGTGCAACCGGCTGTTGCGCGCGCATCACCGCGAGGCGGGTCTGCCGGCGCTGTTCCAGATTCTCGATTCGGCAGATCAGCTGTCGGCGCTCAAACGCCTGATGAAAAACCTCAATATCGATGACGAGAAGTATCCGCCGCGCGAAATCGCCAGCTTCATCAACGCGCACAAGGAACAGGGCGTCCGTGCCGCGCAGGCAGAGGTCTATGACGATTACACCCAGCGCCGGGTCGATATTTATTCCGAATACGAGGCCCAGTGCCAGCGCGAAGGTGTCGCCGACTTTGCCGAGCTGCTGTTGCGCACCTACGAGCTCTTGAAACGCAACGAACCCTTGCGTCGGCATTACCAAGAGCGCTTCCGGCACATTCTGGTCGATGAGTTCCAGGACACCAACCGGCTGCAATACGCCTGGCTGAAACTGCTGGCCGGGCGCGACGGGAGTGCGCCGCCGGAGAACGGTGCCTGCCTGTTTGCGGTGGGGGATGACGATCAGTCGATCTACGCCTTCCGTGGTGCCGAGGTCGGCAATATGCGCGATCTCGAACGCGAATTTTCGGTGCAGAACGTGATTCGTCTGGAGCAGAACTACCGCTCGCACGGCAATATTCTCGACGCGGCGAATGCGCTGATCAAGAACAATCGCGGCCGTCTCGGCAAGAACCTGTGGACCGACGCCGGTGCCGGAGAGGCGATCCGCGTCTTCGAGGGCTTCTCGGATATTGACGAGGCACGTTTTGTCGTCGATGAAGTTCGCGAACTCGCTCGCGAGGGCATCCCGCGCACCCAGATGGCACTGCTCTATCGCTCGAATGCCCAGTCGCGGGTGCTTGAGCATCAGCTGTTCACCGCCGGGGTGCCTTATCGCGTCTATGGTGGGCTGCGCTTTTTCGATCGCCAGGAAGTCAAGCACGCCATGGCCTATCTGCGGCTGATTGCTAATTCCGACGACGATACGGCGTTTTCACGGGTGGTCAATTTCCCCACGCGCGGGATTGGCAGTCGCAGCATCGAAGCCTTGCAGGACGCCGCGCACCGCGCCAATTCGAGTCTTTACAACGCCGCCGCGAGCCTTGGCGGCAAGGCCGGAACCTCGGTCGGGAATTTCATCCGGCTGATCGAAACGCTGCGTGCGGAAACCGAGAGTCTGCCGCTGCCCGAAGTCATCGATCATCTGATCGAGAAAAGCGGCCTGCGCCAGCATTACCTGAGCGAGAAGGAAGGCCGTGAGCGCCTGGAAAATCTCGATGAGCTGATCAACGCCGCGACCAATTTCCTGCAGGAAGAGTCTGACACCATGGCCAATCCGGCCGAGGCCAATCCGCTGGCCTCCTTTCTTGCCCATGCCTCGCTGGAAGCCGGCGAGCATCAGGCCGGAGAGGGGCAGGAAGCGGTGCAGCTGATGACCGTGCATGCGGCCAAGGGTCTGGAGTTTGACGTGGTGTTCATCACCGGGCTGGAGCAGGGACTGTTTCCGCACGACAACTCAACACAGGAACGCGATGGGCTCGAGGAAGAGCGCCGGCTGATGTACGTCGCGGTGACCCGCGCGCGCCAGCGGCTCTATCTCTCGCACGCGCAAACCCGCATGCTGCACGGACAGACGCGCTATTGCCTGCCTTCGCTGTTTCTCGAAGAATTGCCCGAGGAGTTGCTGCGCAAGGTTGGCAACAAGCCGGCCTTCGCTCCTGCAGCGCCGGCTTACCGCTCGGTGCCGGCCAAGGCTGCGGCCTCCGGTGGATCGTCCTCGGCAGGGGGCTTCAGGATCGGACAGAGCGTCGAGCATGCCAAGTTCGGCCTGGGTGTGATTGTCGCGGCCGAAGCCGGCGCCGAAGCGCGGGTGCAGGTCAATTTCGGCGCGCACGGGATGAAGTGGCTGGCACTCGAGTATGCCAAGCTGACGCCGGTCTGAATTTTCAGCGGTGATTGCCGTCTATAGAGGCACTGGTTATTGGGGTGTTAGGGCGGCAGTCTTGGAATTGTCTGCTGCAAAAGGTACTATCCAAGGGTTTTCAGCGGGGACAGAAATTAGAACATTGGTCTGCGCAATGTCGGGAGCCCGGTGGAGTGAGCCCATTGACCATTTATTCTTTGCCGAGTCTTGGAATGGGCGTGTTTTATTACAGGGGAATTTAATGAAATACCGATCAGCATGGATTTCTGCGTGTGCTTTTCTGGCTTTTTTCCAATCGCCTTCCGGTGTGCTGGCGGCAGAGGACAAACCATTATGGGAGGCGGGTATGGGCGCGGCGGATATGATCCTCCCCGCTTATCGCGGCGCTCAGGAGCGGCGAAATTTCGTCTTGCCGATGCCTTATCTGGTCTATCGCGGAGATTATTTCAAATCGGACCGGAATGGCGTTCGCGGGGTATTCTTCGACAGCGACCGGGTTGAGCTGAATCTCAGTTTTGCGGCGTCGCCCCCGGTCAGTAGCAGTAATATTTCGGCGCGTCGCGACATGCCGAACCTCAAATTCAGCACCGAGCTGGGGCCTTCGCTCGATTTCAAACTCTGGCAGTCGGACAATCGTGACCAGAAGGTGCGGCTCTTTCTTCCTGTCCGCGGCGCTTTTACGATGGAAAGTAATCCGCAGTACATCGGCTGGCAATTCACGCCGCGCCTCAATGTCGATATCGATAACCCCAAGGGCTTGCCGGGCTGGACTTTGGGCTTCGTTGGCGGTCCCATCTATGGCAGCGCCAAGCAACATGAGCATTATTACGGCGTGGCGTCGCAGTACGCCACCGCCCAGCGTCCAGCCTATGAGGCCAAGGCCGGCTATGCCGGGACGCAATTCCTATCGGCGTTGTGGAAGCGTTATCCCTCGTACTGGGTCGGCGGTTTTCTCCGCTACGATAACCTGCACGGGGCAGTCATTGAGAATAGTCCCTTGGTGACACAGAAAAGCGGGTTCGCTGGTGGCGTGGCCATTTCCTGGATTTTTGGGGAATCGGGAACGCGGGTCAGTTCAGAATAAATCGGTAGAATATTCAATTTGCTCACAGCTTGTGCACATGGGGTGTGGGTAAGTCTGTGAATAACTAGGTCAGGTTTGCCCGAATTTTCATCAGGAGATAATGATGTCTTTTGCCATTCGATTCCATCAAACCGGCGGCCCCGAAGTCTTGCGTTGGGAGGAAGTTGCCGTCGGCGATCCCGGGCCAGGACAGGCACGGGTGCGCCACGAGGCGGTGGGCCTCAATTTTATTGACACCTACCACCGATGCGGTCTCTACCCCTTGCCGCTACCATCGGGATTGGGTACCGAGGGCGCCGGGGTGGTCGAGGTGGTGGGTGATGGGGTCTCGGACGTCAAGCCTGGCGATCGAGTGGCTTACGCCGGTGGCCCGGTGGGTTCCTACAGTCAGGTGCGCTGCATGCCAGCCGATCGCCTGCTGAAACTGCCTGAGAGCATTGATTTCCGTACCGGCGCGGCGATGATGCTGCAGGGGCTGACCAGCGCCTATCTGCTGCGTCGGACGTACCGGGTTCAACCCGGTGATACGGTGCTGATTCATGCCGCTGCCGGCGGTGTTGGCCTGATCGCCTGCCAGTGGGCCAAGGCGCTGGGCGCCACGGTGATCGGCACGGTGTCAAGCGAAGCCAAGGCCGAAGTGGCGAAGCAGCATGGTTGTGATCACATAATTTTCTACACCCGCGAAGACGTGGCCAAACGCGTGCGCGAACTGACCGGCGGCGAAGGCGTGCCGGTGGTCTATGACGGGGTTGGCAAGGATACCTTCTTCGGCTCGATCGACAGCCTGCGCGTGCGCGGCATGATGGTCACTTTCGGCAATGCGTCGGGCGCGGTGCCGGCGTTTGATCCGCTGCTGCTGTCGCAGAAGGGCTCGCTGTTCATTACCCGCCCGACGCTGGCGCATTACACCGCCAAGCGTGACGAACTGGTGGCTCTCGGCACCGAACTTTTTGACGTCGTGACCTCGGGCAAAGTTCGCATTGAGGTCAATCAGACCTATGCCCTGGCCGATGCGGCCCCGGCGCATCGCGATCTGGAAGCGCGTAAAACCACTGGCTCGACGATTCTGTTGCCCTGATGAACACTTTTCGCGCCCGGTTGATTTCTTTGCGTGATCTGCTGGCGACCGTCTGGCCGCTGGTGTTGATTACCATCGCCGGTTTTGTCGTCGCCTATCAGTTTGTCAAACCGGCCCCGTCACGCCAGATGATCATCTCGTCGGGGACCGAGACCGGGGTGTATTTCGCCTACGCCAAAGGCTACGCTGCGCATCTGCTGGCCAAGGGGGTATCGCTGGAGGTCAGAAATTCGGCTGGGGCGCAGGAGAATCTGCAGCGTATCAAGAGTGGTGAGGTCGATATCGCCTTCATCCAGGGCGGCGTCAATGAGGAGCTCGCCAGCGGAGAGGTAAGCAAACTTCGTTCTTTGGGTAGCGTGGCCTACGAGCCGGTCTGGGTGTTCTACCGTCACGACAGCCGACTTGACGAACTGCATTTGCTCAAGGGCAAGCGCATCGCAGTCGGCAAGGAAGGCAGCGGCAGTTACAGCATGGTTGAGCGCTTGCTGGGCGCCAACGGGATCGAAAAAAACAGTCATGGACTGGTGTCGTTGGCCGGTCCAAGTGCCGCCGAAGCCCTACAGCGTGGCGAGGTTGATGCGGTGATGATCGTTTCGGCGGTGGATGCGCCGGCGGTACAGAAGATGCTGCATCTGCCTGATGTCAGAGTCATGAGCTTCAGTCAGGCCGATGCCTATACCCGACGTTTTCCCTACCTGTCGAAAGTAGTCTTGCCGCGCGGGGTGCTCGATCTGGTTCACGATGTGCCGCCCAAAGATACGTTTTTGCTGGCGACCACCGCCAACGTTGTAGTCCGCGATGATTTGCATCCGGCACTGGCCAGTCTCTTGCTCCAGGCGATGTCTGAGGTGAATGGAAAAAGTGGTTTCTTTCAGCGCGCCGGCGAGTTTCCGTCCTACAAGGATCAAAGCTTTGTCCTGGCCGATGAAGCCGAGCGCTATTTCAAGTCCGGGCCGCCTTTCCTGCAACACTATCTGCCGTTCTGGATGGCGGTTCTGGTCGAGCGCCTGTTCGTGCTGATCGTTCCGTTCCTGGTGTTGCTCGTGCCGCTGTTGAGACTCGGGCCGGTCATTTATACCTGGCGGGTGCGTTCCAAACTGTTCCGCTGTTATGGTGATCTGAAATTTCTCGAAAACGATCTACGTCGGAGCTATGATGCCGATCGACATGGCGATTATCTGATCCGGTTGGATCGCATTGAAGAGGATGCCTACGCGCGGAATATTCCGCTGGCCTTTACCGACCTGCTTTACACCTTGCGCGAACATATCAATCTGGTCAGGGAAAAACTCAACCATCTTGCCTCCGGGCAGTTTCCGGATAAGAAAACATGAAATCCTTTTTGATTGCCAACCCCAAGGGCGGCTCCGGGAAGTCGACGCTGGCGACCAACCTGGCGGGCTATTTTGCCCGCTGTGGTCATCGCGTCATGCTCGGGGATACCGATCGCCAGCATTCGGCGCGCGACTGGCTGGGCATCCGCCCGGCGCTTCTGCCGCCGATTGCCAGCTGGGATGTCGAGAAAGACCATCCAGCACGGCCGCCAAAAAATACCACTCACGTCGTCCTTGATACGCCGGCCGGCTTGCACGGCAAGGCGCTGGAAAGAATCCTGAAACAGGTCAATCGGGTGATTGTTCCGGTGCAACCGTCGCTCTTTGACATTCTGGCAACACGCAGTTTTCTCGAGGTCCTGCTTGAGGAAAAGGCCGTGCGCAAGGAAAAGACCTTCGTCGCCGTCATCGGCATGCGGGTCGATGCCCGTACGCGCGCCGCCGGCGAGCTCGATCGTTTTCTTTCTTCTTACGACCTGCCGGTGCTGACCTGTCTTCGGGATACGCAGCTTTACGTGCAGGCGGCGGCTAATGGCATGACACTTTTTGATCTTTCTCCATCACGTGCAGAGAAAGATCTGGAGCAGTGGGCGCCGATCATCGACTGGGTCGACACCCAGCCGGAGTGGTAGTCCGCGCTTAGCGCCAGCCGCCGTCATGGTGATGCCCGCCGTGGTGTCCACCGTAACCTCCCCCGCGATAGTATCCGCCGTAGCCTCCGTAATAACCCATGGGGGCAACAACTCTGACCGGCGGTGAGTAATACACCGGTTGTGGCGGATAGTAGGCCTGCGGCGGTGGGTAATACTCCTGTTGCGGCGGATAATAAGCCTGCTGGGGTGGGTAATAGGTCTGCGGTGGCGGATAGTAGGCGACCTGCTGTTCGGCGTAGTAGGGGTGGCTGGTGGCGATGGCCGTTCCCGTTGCCGCACCAAGTACGCCACCAATCACCGCGCCATTGCGGCCGCCAACGGCACGCCCGACAATGGCTCCGGCGCCGCCGCCGAGAAGAGCGCCAATCACCGCGTCATTGGCTAACGCGACGCCGGAAGTCAGTAAACCGAGGGTGATGGCCAGGCCAATTTTTAGTTGTTTTTTCATGATGCCTACTCCTGTATGTGCTTCAATTTTTCTTATTCCTGTAGCTTAGCCTGATTTGTCCCCGCCATCCAGGCAGAGATTGCCATTCTTTGTAAGCGCTTGTTTCGCAAAGAGCGAAAAATGATTCTCCTGTTACGCCTATTAACGCGACGCGGTGGTTCCTGATATACAGCGAGCGACATTTGTTTTGTAACAAAAAATGAATGGCGTGTGATCTCTTTGCCGGTCATGCATCGGAGTAAAATAGCCGGATGCCCGATCCGCGTTTTATCCATCTCCGCCTGCACAGTGAATACTCCATCAACGATGGGACGGTTCGCCTTGACGAAGGCAAGAATCACGACTGTCCTCCGGTGTTGCGCGCTCTTGCTGATGGCATGCCGGCACTGGCGTTGACTGATCAGGCCAATTTATTCGGGATGGTCAAGTTTTATTCGGCGGCACGCAGCAAGGGCATCAAGCCGATCCTCGGCAGTGATGTTTTTATCGCCAACAAAACCGATCCCGATCGTCCTTACCGGATGCTGCTGCTGTGCCGTTCCAGAGAAGGCTATCTGCAGCTCTGCGAACTGTTGTCGCGTGCCTATCTGGCGCCACGGATGCGTGGGCGGGCGGAAATTACCCGGCAGATGCTGCGCGATGTTGGCGTCGATGGCTTGATCGCGCTGTCCGGCGCAGGCTATGGGGATATCGGTGAGTCCTTGCTGCAAGGCAATATGGAGCAGGCCATCAGCCGAGCGCGCTACTGGGCGAGCATGTTTCAAGGCGCCTTCTATCTCGAAGTACAGCGTGTTCATCAGCGCGGTCAGGCGCAGCAGGAAGCGTTGATCGCAGCAACTTCGGAACTGGCAGCAACGCTCGAATTGCCGCTGGTCGCCACGCATCCGATCCAGTTTCTCGAGCGTGACGATTTCATGGCGCACGAAGCCCGGGTGTGTATCGCCGCGGGCAACATGCTTGGCGATACGCGCCGGCCCAAGTTGTATACCGAAGAACAGTATTTCAAGTCGCAGGACGAGATGGTTGACCTATTCTCCGACTTGCCTGACGCGTTAAAGAACAGTGTTGAAATCGCCAAGCGGTGCAACCTGACGATTACTCTCGGTAAAAGCTATCTGCCCAATTTCCCGACGCCTGACGGGATTCTGCTCGATGATTTCCTGCGCCTGGAGGCTGTGCGTGGACTGGAAAATCGCCTGCTGCAGCTTTTTCCTGACGCCGCTGAGCGGGAAAAGAACCGCCCGACCTACGAAGATCGGCTGCGCACTGAAACCGAAACCATCATCCAGATGGGCTTCCCTGGCTACTTCCTGATCGTTGCCGACTTCATCAACTGGGCGAAGAAAAACGGTGTGCCGGTGGGGCCGGGACGGGGGTCAGGGGCCGGCTCGCTGGTCGCCTTCTCGCTCGGGATCACTGATCTCGACCCCCTGTGCTACGCACTGCTGTTCGAGCGCTTCCTGAATCCCGAGCGGGTCTCGATGCCCGACTTTGATATCGATTTCTGTCAGGACAACCGCTGGCGGGTCATCGAATATGTGCGCGACAAATACGGTCACGACGCGGTGTCGCAGATTGCCACCTTCGGCACCATGTCGTCGAAAGCAGTCATCCGCGATGTCGGCCGCGTACTCGATTTGCCGTACCATTTCTGCGATCAGCTGTCCAAACTGATTCCGCTCGAGGCCAATAAGCCGCTTTCGCTGGATAAGGCGATCGAGACCGAGCCCCAGCTCAAGACACGGATGGACGAGGAAGAAGAAGTCCGTGAGCTCTTCGACCTGGCCAAACGTCTAGAAGATCTGACGCGCAATGTCGGCATGCATGCTGGTGGCGTGCTCATCGCGCCGGGCAAGCTGACCGATTTCTGCCCGCTGTATTCGGCCGATGGCGGAAGTTCGGTGGTCTCGCAGTTCGATAAGGACGATGTTGAAAAAGTCGGCCTGGTTAAATTCGACTTTCTCGGTCTGCGCAATCTGACCATCATCAAGCTGGCCGTCGATTACGTCGAGAAATTGAGCGGTTCTCGTCCTGACCTTGATGCACTGAAGTTTAACGATCCGCGGGCCTACCAGATACTGAAGGACGCCAATACCACGGCGATTTTCCAGGTCGAATCGGAAGGCATGAAGAAGCTGCTCAAGAAGCTGGCGCCGGATCGCTTCGAGGACATCATCGCCGTGCTGGCGCTATATCGCCCAGGCCCGTTGGGTTCCGGGATGGTCGATGACTTCATCCTGCGCAAGAAAGGTCAGCAGAAGATCGAGTACTACCTCGATGATCTCAAGGCTTGCCTGGAGCCGACCTACGGCGTGATCGTCTATCAGGAACAGGTCATGCAGATCGCCCAGATCATCGGCGGTTATACGCTCGGCGGCGCCGACCTGCTGCGTCGCGCGATGGGCAAGAAAAAGGCCGAGGAAATGGCTGAGCATCGCGAGTTGATGCGCGAGGGGGCGAAGAAAAAGGGTTACGACGAAAAGCTGGCGATGCTGCTTTTCGATCTGATGGAGAAGTTTGCCGAGTACGGTTTCAACAAGTCACACACCGCCGCGTATGCCGTGGTCACCTACCACACGGCATGGCTCAAGGCGCACCACTGCTCAGCGTTCATCGCCGCGACCCTGTCGTCGGACATGGACAACACCGACTCGGTGAAGATCTTTTACGACGATGCCATCGCCAATAAGCTGACCGTGCTGGGGCCCGATGTCAATGCCTCGGAATACCGGTTTACCCCGGTCGATCGCAAAACCATCCGCTACGGACTCGGCGCGGTCAAGGGGACGGGAGAGCAGGCGGTCGCTTCGATCATCAAGGCGCGAACCGAGGGCGGGACGTTCAAGGATCTGTTTGATTTCTGCCAGCGCGTGGACAAGCGGCTGGTCAACCGTCGGACAGTCGAAGCGCTGATCCGTTCTGGTGCCTTCGATGCGCTCGACGATCACCGAGCGCGTCTGATCGCCTCGGTCGGCATCGCCATGGAAGCGGCTGAGCAGGCCGAGCGCAATGCCATGCAGGTGAGCCTGTTTGACGTTTTCGACAGTGCCACGCAGGCCGATCATGGGCCGCAGTATCGTGAAGTCCCGCGCTGGAAAGAGCGCCAGCAGCTGGCCGAGGAAAAACTGGCGCTGGGTTTTTTCTTCTCCGGACATCCGTTCCACAGCGTCAAAGCCGAGGTTTCGCGTTTTGCCCGCAAGCCGCTGGCCGCCCTCGAGGCCCGCAAGGAGCCGCAGTTTCTGGCCGGGC
Organism: Betaproteobacteria bacterium; assembly: GCA_037139055.1. Taxonomy (GTDB): domain Bacteria; phylum Pseudomonadota; class Gammaproteobacteria; order Burkholderiales; family Rhodocyclaceae; genus Propionivibrio. Next base: position 28,398 of record JBAXHE010000022.1, read on the forward strand.
TGGTGGTCGGTGTGCGCACCAAGGTGACCGCGCGCGGAAAAATGGCTTTCATTCAGCTTGACGATGGTACCAGCGTGCTCGAGGTCCTGGTGTTCAACGAGATCTTTGAAGCCGAGCGTGCCAAAATCAAGGAAGATGAGGTGTTGATCATCGAGGGCAAGGTTCAGCGCGATGATTTTGCCGGTGAAGGCAAGGTGCGGGTCACCGCTGAACGCCTGCTGACCCTCTCCGAGGCGCGGGGGCGTTTCGCCCGGCATTTGCGGTTGTCGCTTAACGGCCAGGCCAGCGGGCCCAACGCCCAGTCGGCCGTGCAGCGTTTGCGAGCCCTGCTCTCGCCGTACATGCCGGGGAATTGCCCCGTACGGCTGGCCTATCGCAATGCCGAAGCAACCTGCGAGCTGTCGCTTGGAGAAAACAGTCGGGTTCGTCTCGAAGACGAATTGTTAGCGTCGCTGACCGAGTGGTTGAGTGCCGAGAATGTCAACGTCGATTATAGTTAGGCCGTCCATGAATAATGCATTGCTCATCGATCAAGCCCTGTTGGCGCGGGTCAGTGCCGAAGCGAAGGTCAGTCCTCGCCAGCGCAAGAATCTGAATTTTCATGGCAGTGACACGGATTCCGCGCATCGCCTGTTGAACGCGATAGAGCCTGAGTCCTATCTGGCGCCGCATCGGCATCTTGATCCCCGCAAGGATGAAACCATGATCGTCCTGTGCGGAAGGATGGGCATCGTGCTCTTTGATGAGGCCGGGAAGGTCACACAAACTCACGTCCTCGAAGCCGGAAGTCCGGTCTGTGGCATCACCATTCCGCATGGCCTGTTTCACACACTGGTTTCCCTGCAGTCGGGGAGCGTGATGTTTGAGAGCAAGGCCGGGCCTTATGTACCCCTCGAAGCCGACGAGCGCGCGCCATGGGCGTCGGCCGAGGGCTGCGATGGCGTCGGAGCCTATGCGGTTACGTTGCGGAAACTTTTCGGTCAGACTTGAAGTACGTACGGTAGTAGGTGTTGTTATCTCAGGATCGCCGATAGCCCACCAATGACGGCGCCGGCAATCAGTCCGCACACCAGAACCACGGCGGTATAGGGTAAGGCCTTGTCCTGCGGGGATTTCATCAGCACCGGGATGCCCAGATACAGCAGGTAGATGGAATAGAGCGAGGCCAGCAAGCCAAGAATGGAAAAGGCGGGAATCGCTGAAAAAACGCCTCCCACCATACCTGCCGTACTGCCGTAGGCGACCAGCTTCAACGCGTTCAGCGGATTTTTCTGTCCGCCGAAGGTCGGCGCCAACGCATCGACGATGAAGGACAGCGCATAAATCATCGCCAGTGATAACAGGTAGCCAACTACCATGCTGACCAAGCCATTGAGCAGCGGAACGCGGACCGAAAAGCCAAGGACGTTGCCACCGATAATCGATGTCCCGATGAAGCCGGCCACGGCAGGAATCAAGGCGAGAATCATGACGTATTGCGTGTACAGCGTGGCCGGGTCAGTTGGTTCGGTTTCGATGGTCGGCCAGGTTTGTTTGGGAGCGAGCAGGATGTCTTTGACGCGCTGAATGATGTTCATGGCACACCTTTCTACAAATTGTCGGATGAAATCATGCGAGGACTGCCTGAAGCAGCGCCAAAGAATACTCCTGTTTAACCCTCCTTGAAACAAGGGGATAGGGAATGATTCGCGGGATAGATATAGACAGGAAGCTTAGGGGCATAAAAAAGCCCCAGAACCAACAGGTCAGGGGCTTCCTGCACACGGCGCATCGTCGATGCGCCGATGGCTTTGCAGCGAGGGGTTAGAGTTCCTTGGCGTGGCTGGCCAGATATTCGGCGACACCCGCCGTTGAGGCTTTCATTCCGGCCTTGCCCTTGTTCCAGCCAGCCGGGCAGACTTCGCCGTGCTCTTCGGTGAATTGCAGGGCATCAACCATGCGCAGCATCTCGTCGACATTGCGGCCGAGCGGCAGGTCATTGACCACCTGGTGGCGCACGACGCCATTTTTATCGATCAGGAAGGAGCCACGGAAAGCGACGCCGGCGGCACCAAATTCAACGTCGTAGGCACGGCAGATCTCATGCTTGATGTCGGCGATCAGCGGATACTGCACCTGGCCGATGCCGCCGTTATTGACCGGGGTGTTCTTCCAGGCCAAGTGGGTGAATTGCGAATCAATCGAAATGCCAATGACTTCAACGCCAAGCTTCTTGAAGTAGGCCAGGCGGTGATCGAAGGCAATGAGTTCTGACGGGCAGACAAAGGTGAAGTCGAGCGGATAGAAAAAGATCACCGCATGCTTGCCCTTGATTTCTTGCGACAGGGTGAAGCTGCGAATGGTGTTATCGCCCATGACGGCGTTGGCGGTGAAATCGGGTGCGGGTTTGCCTACAAGAACAGCCATGTTGTATCTCCTTGGGGGTTGTTGTTTGATCTGGTCGGATACAGAACTTCAATTTAGCATCCAGTGCTTCTTAGTCAACGTGGGTTTCCCGCAAGTTCCCGGTGATTTGTGCGGAACGCCTTTTGTTGGCCTCAGCAGGACAGGTTAAGACTGACGCTAGGACAGCGATCATCGAGGATGCGTCGATCAATTTTGTCATCGACTGAGGGCCTTAGAGCGAGGGTTTTTCCTCGAAGCCACCAGGGTTTTTTGCGCCAAACTGCGCTGAATGGTCGGTGCTGACCACGTGGCTAACGTTGGCCGAGGGCGGGCCTTGATGTGCCCAGCGGGTGAGTGCTTCCACCGCTTCAGAGCTGCCGCAGATCAGAGCTTCGACACTTCCGTCGCGGCGGTTGCGGACCCAGCCCGTGAGCCCAAGCTGCCGTGCCTGGGTGCCTAGCGACCAGCGAAAACCGACACCCTGGACCAGTCCGTGAATCAAGAGATGGCGACAAAGGTCCGGCGCAGAATCGTTCATGGCGTCAGAAGCGGAAACCGAGGGAGAGACGGGTCTGGTCTTCCGGGGTGAAGTTTACTTTGCGGTCAAAGGCCAAACGAAGAAAAATAGCCCGGTAGTCATAAGTGATTGACAGAGCATTGCCTGCTACCACGTCATCGGCCGGCGTCAGCCGACCTTGCTTGGTCGATAGATCAACGGTCCAGCGCTGATGGTCGTCGGGCAAGTAGCGCCACACCAAGTGGGTGACCTTTTGGCCGGTGTGCAGGCGGTTGTCTTTGATGGTGAAAAGGGAGAGGTTGGATTTGGGCAGGAGTTGGGTGCCGAGTCCATAAACCACAGAATCGTTGGGGTCGAAATTGAGGTTGTAGTAATCCTTGGTGTTGGTTCTTCCCAAACCGAGCAGGGCATAGACCGAATCACCCACACGCGCGTTGAGCGAGCCGCCAGCAAAGCCATGGCTGGCCAGTTGCAGCGAAGGGACGAGTTGGAACCACGGGATCTGATAGGTATATTCGTAGCCGGTGCGCGTCTGCTCGAACTCGTCGCCGCGCCGGTAGTGTGCAAGCCAGAGCGCATGCGGGCCCTGATTGGCGCGCAGGTTGGCATCAAACGCCTCCTTGGTATGCGTGGTAGCGTAATAAGACGGTGTTGCTTTGAATGCCCAGGCCTCAGACGTTCCGACCTCAGCGCCGCCGGGCCGGGTGGTGTCGGCCAAAACGCCGGGCGCCGCCAGCCAGCCGCTGTACAGGCCAGCAAGAATGAGCGATTTGAGTATGCGGTGCTTCATGGGTTTTCCTGGGGGGCGAAGAATCGGTAGTTCGGGACGTGGCGTATCGCCGTGGTGGAACATATAATAATGCTCCCCGACCTTAACTGGTCCAAGAAACCATAGGATTTCCATGCAGTCTTTGAAATACTCGCTTCGCCTCATGTTGTGCCGGCCGGTATTGGTCATGCTCGGCGGCATCATCGTTGTTTTCATCGTGCTCGCGCTTGTCGCCAGTCTGATCATGCCTTCACTGACCTGGCAGGCGGCGCTAACCGGCGGGCTCAAGTTCGGCGCCATTCTCGCCGGAGCCATGTGGGCCATGTTCTTCATGAAAACTTTCATGGCCGTTTCGGCCAGTGCTCAGGCCGCGGCGATGCAGGAGCAAGCGGACGAAACTCCGGATGAGGGTGAAAAGGACCCTGCAGCACCCGGCGATGGCAGCAAGTCAGTGGCGAAAAAACAAGACTGAATGCCTGAATTGGTCGATACGCGGTGACTCGCGTTGATTGACTCTGGCTGAACCCCGTCTTGTCTGGTTATTTTTTCTCAGAGGAGATGGCGGCCAGAATTCCCTGCATGAGCTGCAGCGGCGTTGGCGGGCAGCCGGGAATGGAAATATCGACGGGGATTACATTCGAAACCCGTCCGCATGAGGCATAACTCTCGCCGAAAATTCCGCCGCTGCAGCCGCACTCCCCGACCGCAACAACCAGTTTGGGCTCGGGCGTGGCGTCGTAGGCGCGCTTGACGGCGACTTCCATATTCTTGGCGACCGGGCCGGTGACCAGCAGCAGGTCGGCGTGGCGCGGGCTGGCGGCGAACTTGATGCCGATCGCTTCCAAATTGTAGTACGGGTTGTTCAGCGCATGGATTTCCAGTTCGCAGCCATTGCACGACCCAGCATCAATGTGGCGGATGACCAGGGCGCGACCGAGCTGTTTCAATACAGCATTGGAAAGGCGTTGCGTGGTGGCGCGTAGGGCCTCGTCGGCGTCGGGGACAGGCTCGGTCAGGAGACCGGTGCGCAGAATCTGGCGGAGCATCGGGAACATCAGAGATCCGGTCCGGAGTAAGAGAGGTTGAATGATTTGTTGATCAGCGGGAAGTCGGGGACGATGTTGTCGATCACCGCATGTTCGAGCGCCGGCCAGTTCTGCCACGAGGGGTCATGGCAATGACAGCGGCGAACCTTGCCGTCGCTGCCGGTTTCCAGGGCGACCAGCACGTCACCCCGCCAGCCTTCGATCCAGCCGAAACCCGATTTGTCGGGGGCGCTGCGCCCCTCATTTTTGAGAGACCCTTCAGGTAGGTCGCGCAGGATCGTGCGGATCAGATTGAGCGATTCAAAAATCTCGGCAAAGCGCACCAGCGCCCGTGCGGCGACATCGCCATTAGCTTCGCAGGACATTTGCGGTGCCAGTTGTGCGTAAGGCTCGCAGGGGTGATTGCAGCGCAGATCCCAGTGCTGGGCACTGGCCCGTCCGGCGAGTCCGATAACGCCGAGGCGTCTGGCCAGTGCCGGCGGAATCAGTCCAGTACTCAGGAAACGATCCTGCAATCCGGCGTGTTCGTCGTAAATGTTTTTCAGCTTGCGCACTGTCTGTTCAAGGGCCGTGCATTGCTTGCGCAGGGCGTTTGTGCCGACAGCATCGAGATCAACAGAAACGCCACCGGGAATGATTCTGTCCATCAGGAAACGATGGCCAAACAGCGTGGCATTGAGCCGAACCCAGTCTTCCTTGAGACGCATGAATTGCATCAGCCCGAAAGATAGTGCGACGTCATTGCCCAGATATCCGAGGTCGCTGAGATGGTTGGCAATGCGTTCGCGTTCGAGAAACAAGGCACGTAACCAGAGTGCTCGTGGCGGTGGTGTTGTTCCGCTGATGGCTTCGGCCGCCTGGCAATAGGCCCAGGCATAGGCGACCGTCGAATCGCCGGAGACCCGACCGGCGAGTTTTACTCCATCAGCCAGTCCCATGCCGACGAAGCGACGTTCGATGCCTTTGTGCTTCCAGCCGAGACGTTCTTCCAAACGCAGTACGCTCTCGCCCATGACCGAAAAACGGAAATGCCCGGGTTCGATGATGCCGGCGTGAATCGGGCCAACGGCGACTTCATGTACGCCATCGCCTTCAACGCGAACAAAGCCATAGTCTTCGTTCTTCGTCGCGAATTGGCAGTCCGGGGTGTCGTTGCGCAGCGGGTAGTGGTCTGCCGGCCAATTGGCATGGCGCAACCACGGACGCTGGTCGTCACCTTCGGGGGCTACGCCGAGAAGGTCGCGAACACTGCGCTGCAGGCGATTGGCTACCGGGAAGAAAGACGACAGATCGGGAAAGGTCGATTTTTCGCTTGATAGTGGCAAGGACAGGCATGCCAGGCCTTCGGCCAGGTCGAAGGCAGCATGCACAGCAAAGCCGTTGTTTCTATCGCGTTCGTCACTGCCCCATAGGGCGACCAAGCGGCGTTCAGCGACGTGGGCGGCGCGGCAGAAATCGAGCAGTTCGTCGGCCGAGACCTGTGCTGACCAGGTCGGTATGGCATGGTTCGCCTGTGAATGAAATTCAATGGATAGATTGAGGAAATTCATGCCCAGTTTCATCCGATGAGTTTTGCTGCCTGCCGGTACCAGTCGGCCAGGTAGGGCGGCACCCAGAGGCCGAGCATGAGCACCAGACCGAGATGCAGAAAGACCGGGAACAGGGCCGGGCTGTGTGGTAGCGGTTTGACCGTCGGTTCGCCGAAGACCATCCCCTGAACCTTGCCGAACATAGTGGCAAAAGCCACGCCTAGAGCGGTGAGCAGGATCGGCGTAGCCCACGGATAATGTTTGATGGCCGTGGTCAGGATCATGAATTCGCTGGTGAATACGCCAAAGGGAGGCATGCCGAGAATCGCCAGGGTGCCGAGCATCAATCCCCAGCCGATGGTCGGCGAACGCTTGATCAGACCCTTGATGTCCTCGATGATCTGCGTGCCAGCCATTTGTGAAGCGTGGCCGACGGCAAAGAAGATTGCCGATTTGGTCAGCGAATGTACAGTCATGTGCAGCAGGCCGGCAAAGCTGGCGACCGGTCCGCCCATGCCGAAGGCAAAGGTGATCAGCCCCATGTGTTCAATCGACGAGTAGCCGAAGAGCCGTTTGACGTCTTTCTGGCGTGAGAGATAAAACGCCGGGACAATAACCGTCAGCAGGCCGAAAGCCATCATCAGGTTGCTGGCAAAGTGGGTCTCCAGAGCGCCGTCGACCAGCACCTTGCAGCGGATAATGGCGTACAGCGCGACGTTCAGCAGCAGACCGGAGAGCACCGCGGAAACCGGTGTCGGGCCTTCGGCGTGAGCATCCGGTAACCAGTTGTGCAACGGTACCAGGCCGGTCTTGGTACCGTAGCCGACAAACAGGAAAACAAAAGCCAGCGACAGCACGGTCGGCTCCAGATCGAACTTCACCGCATTGAGGTGCGTCCACAGCAGGGCGCCACCTTCCGGGCCGAGCACGCGCTCGGCAGCGAAGTAGATCAGAATGGTTCCGAACAAGGCCTGGGCGATACCGACACCGCACAAAATGAAATATTTCCATGCCGCTTCGAGACTGGCCGGGGTGCGATAGAGCGCGACCAGCAACACCGTGGTCAGCGTCGCCGCTTCCATGGCCACCCACAGGATGCCGAGGTTGTTGGTCGACAGGGCCACTAGCATGGTGCACATGAACATCTGGAACATGCTGTGATAGAGGCGCAGCCGGCCGGACGAGAGGCGGCCGTGGTCATGCTCGACGCGCATGTAGGGGCGCGAGAACAGCGAGGTGGTGAAGCCGACCAGTGCGGTCAGGGCAATCAGAAAGACATTGAGCGGATCAACGAAGAACTGTTCGGAAAACAGGACCATCGGCCCATGGTCGATGACGCGCTTGGTCAGAATCGCTGCCGCAAGCAGGGTGAGCAGGCTGCTGACGACGTTGATCTCGGCAGCGTAGCGGCGATGACCGACCAAGGCTAGCAAGGCCGAGGCGACAAGAGGCGAAGCGAGGACGAAAATGAGTTCGATCATTCTTCCTTGATCCTCTCCATTTGACGAATATCAAGGCTGTCGAACTGCTCCCGAATCTGGAAGAAAAACACCCCGAGAATGACCATGCCGACCATCACGTCGAGCGCGATGCCGAGTTCAACGACCATCGGCATGCCATAGGTGGCGCTGGTGGCGGCGAAGAACAGGCCGTTTTCCATCGACAGGAAGGCGATCACCTGCGGCACTGCTTTGCTGCGCGTAATCATCATCAGAAAGGCCAGTAGCACGCAGGCCAGCGCGATGCCGATGGTTGCGCGCATGATGGTGCCGGAAAGCTGGGAAATCGGTTGCGCCACATTGAAGGCGATGACCACCAGCGCGATGCCGATCAGCATGGTGGTTGGAATGTTGAGCAGGGTTTCGACATCCCATTTGACCGACAAACGGCGGATCAGCCGGTGCAGGATGTAGGGTAGCGCAAAGACCTTGAGCAGCAGCGTGATTCCGGCCGACCACAGCAAGTGGCTCTGGTGCGTGGCCAGAGCGACGACCAGAGTGGATACGAAGAGCACCAGCCCTTGCAGCATGAACAGGTTGATCAGCGACAGAATGCGGCGTTGCGCCAGCATGGCAAAAGCCAGCAGCAGCATGATCGCGGCGCACAGATGAATGACCTGGCCGCTGTAACCCATGGCGATGTTTTGGATCTGATTCAGATTCACTGGCCAGCCTCCAGCAACAGGTGCACGAGCATCGCCAGCACCGCCAGCATGAAGGCCGTACCCAGGAACTCAGGGGCGCGGAAAATGCGCATCTTGGCACTCAGCGTCTCGATCAGTGCCAGAAGAAAGCCACCAATGGCCAGTTTGACGACCAGAATGGCTGCTGCACTCATCAGCGCTACGGGTGTGGCGGCCTCGGGTATGCCGAAGGGGAAAAACAGGGCGATGCCGAGGCAGGAGTAGGCAAACAGCTTGAGTGTCGCGGCCCATTCGATGAGCGCCAGATGGCGGCCCGAGTATTCGAGAATCATCGCCTCGTGAATCATCGTCAGCTCAAGGTGGGTCGTGGGGTTGTCGACCGGGACGCGGGCATTCTCAGCCAGCGAAACCATGGTGAAAGCGACGCCGGAGAAAGCCAGGCTCGGGTAGATGGCAAACTCCTTATGCGCTAGTGTCTCGACGATGGTCGACAGCGAGGTTGATCTGGAAATCAGCGAGGCAGTAAAGAAAACCATTAGCAGCGCCGGTTCGGCCAGGAAGCCGATGAGCATTTCACGGCGCGAACCGAGCGAGCCAAAGGAGGTGCCGACATCCATGCCAGCGAGAGCGATAAAAACTCTGGCTAGCGCAAAAAGGCCGACCAGGGCGATGGCGTCTGCGGCGGGAGAGAGAATCAGGTCGGTCGACAGGGTCGGTACGATTGCCGAGGCCAGAGCCATGCACGAGAAGATGATATAGGGGGCGGCGCGGAACAGTGATGAGGCGTTATGCGCCAGCAGGACCTGCTTGTTGAACAGCTTGTTCAGCGTGTAGTAGGTTTGCAGTAGCGGGGGCGCCGAGCGATTCTGTAGCCAGGCGCGGCACTGATTGACCCAGCCGTTGAGGATCGGCGCCATGATCAGGGCAACGGCCAGTTCCAGGAATTGGGTCAGGAGGCTGTAGAAATTCATCCGTTCATCCTCGGGTCAATACCAGAAGAGCGAGCAGGGTGACGAAACTGTAGAGCAGGTAAATGGCGATACGACCCTGCTGCAGGAAGGCAATGAGGCGTGTGCCCAGTTCGGCCAGGCGGGCGATCGGCAGATAGAAGATGTACCAGAAGGGATCTTCGACCTTGCTGTGGTAGTGCGGCTGGGCGTCGAAAGGCGTTGGATGTTCGCGCGTTCGGCGCATGAAGGTTGCGAAGATGCGGCGAATCGGCTGGCCAAATCCTTCGGCGGTGTCCTGCATGCGGGGCGTTTGCATAGGGTAGCCACAATCCCAGGCCGGGACGCGCTTCATGGGTGCCTTGAAAAGGCGACGTACCGTCCAATAAACGAGCGGGATAAACAGCGCCAGACTGGCGAAGAAAACGGCTGCGCTATAACTGGCGCGGTCCTCGCTGATCGGCGCCAGCAGCCACCAGCCATGGCCGCTGGCGGCTTCGCGCAGGCCGCTGCCAGCCAGCAGGCGGGTCACCGGATCGAGCAGGGCGATAACCACATTGGGGAAGATTCCCAGCAACAGGCAGCCGACCGCCAGCCAGAGCAGTCCGAGCCGTTCAAGACGTCCGGCATCGTGGGCCTGCGCCAGTTTCTCTTCGCGTGGTTGGCCGAGAAAGATGACGCCAAAAAACTTGACCATGGCGAACCCGGCGAGCGCGGCGATCAGTGCGACGGCGGCGGCAGCGACTGGTAGCAGCATGTGTAGATAGCCTTGCGGCAGTCCGGAGGTGAACAGGAAACTTTGCAGCAACAGCCATTCCGAAACGAAACCGTTAAGCGGAGGCAGGCCGGCAGAGGCCAGGACGCCGATCAGCGCCAGCCAGGCCACCCAGGGCATGCGATGGATCAGGCCGCCGAGCTTGCCGAGGTTGCGTTCGCCAGTGGCGTGCAGTACCGAGCCGGTGCACAGGAATAGCAGGCTTTTGAAGAAGGCGTGGTTGAGGCAGTGGTAGAGCGTTGCGGTCAGCGCCAGCGCGGCCAGATGCGGCAGCATGAAGGATTTGAAGATCAGCGTCAGGCCAAAGCCGACAAGAATCAGTCCAATGTTCTCGATAGACGAATAGGCCAAGAGGCGTTTCATGTCGGTCTGGACGGCCGAAAAAATGACGCCGAACAGGGCGCTGGCCAAGCCGATGATCATTAGCAGGATGCCCCACCAGCAGAGCTGCACGTAGAGCAGGTCAAAACTGACGCGTAACAGACCATAAATGGCGGTTTTCAGCATGATTCCGCTCATCATTGCCGAGATCGGTGAGGGCGCCGCCGGGTGGGCTTCGGGCAGCCAGGCATGCAGAGGGAGGATGCCGGCCTTGGCGCCAAAGCCAAACAAGGCGAGCAGGAAGGCGATGGACGGCCAATAGCCCTCGGCCGAGAATTCGCGCATGGCGTCGAAGGTGTAGTCGCCGGCGCTTCCGGCCATCACGCCAAATGAAAGAAGAATGCCGACGGCGCCGATGTGCGCCACCAGCAGGTAGAGGTAGCCGGCACGGCGGATTTCGGCGTGGCGGTGCTCCGAGGTGACCAGAAAGAAAGACGTGAGCGCCATCGTCTCCCACGAGACCATGAAGGCGTAGCCGTCATCAGCCAGCATGACAAAGGCCATGCTGGCCATGAACGCATGGTAGAGCAGACATTGCAGACCAGGCGCAGTGCCTTCACCCTTGCGGAAATAGCCGGCGGCATAGATTGAGATGCCGGCCGAAGTGGCGCCGAGCAGGAATAGGAAAAACGACGAAAGCGCATCCAGACGCAGATGGAAGGGCAGATCGGGCAGCCCGATGGGCAGGATGCGCACCTGCGGGCTGGCGACAATTCCGGACAGCGCCAGGAGCGCGAGGACCAGGCCCAAGACCGCGCCGAGCGGGAACAGGCCGCGGCTGATCAGTCTGAAATTACGGGGAAAAGCGAGTCCGGTGGCGCCGATCAGTAACCACCCGCCAGCGGTGATCAGAATCCAGTCAATCAGGATCAGCTCACTGGCCATTACCTGCCTTGCTCACCGCAGTGTGCAGAAGCTGGCGCAGGATCTGCGCCGCCGCCCAGATCATCAGCGCCAGTCCAATAAGCGTTGCGGCAACCGCCTGCCAGGTGCTGGAAGGAAAACCGCGAACGAAGAGTTCCTGTTCGCGGGTCAGCCACATCACGCCGGTGGCAAACAGAATGATCCCGAGCACGTCAAAAGCGGCATAGAACATGATCTTCAGGGTCAGCTGAGGGCGGTGGTTGTTTTGCATGGCCTCGATAGTTTAGGTACTGATGAGGGTTATTTTACGCGCATCCCGGGATGTGCGCCGTCATCGGGAGAAAGCAGGAAAATTCCCGGCGCATTACCGTCAGTATCCGAGGCGGCCATGACCATGCCTTCGCTCATGCCGAATTTCATCTTGCGCGGCGCGAGGTTGGCGACCATCACCGTCAGTCGGCCGATCAGCTGTGCCGGGTCGTAGGCCGACTTTATGCCGGCAAAGACCTGGCGGGGTTTTTCTTCTCCGATGTCGAGCGATAGACGGATCAGTTTTTCGGCACCTTCAACGTGGCCAGCATCGACAATTTTGGCGATACGCAGGTCGATCTTCATGAAGTCGTCGATGCTGATCGACAATTTTTCTTCGGCGACGGGTGTGGCTGGGGTCACGGGTTGTTCCTTTTTCTCGGTGGGTTTCTGCGGCGCCGTTTCCGGAACCGCTGCCAGCGAGGCTGTGTTGGCCTCGACCAGTGCGGCGATCAGCTTGGGGTCGATGCGCGTCATCAGGTGGCTGTAGGTGTTGATCGTGTGTCCGGCGGGCAGCGGGGTGGCGGCGTCGCTCCAGGTCATCGGCGCGATATTGAGGAAAGCTTCGACGGCTTCGGCCAGCTTGGGCAGCACCGGCTTGAGGTAGAGCGTCAGCAGGCGGAAGGCTTCGATGGCCTCCGAACAGGCGGCGTGCAGTTCGGCGTCCTTGCCGTCCTGCTTGGCCAGCTCCCATGGCTTACGGTCGTTGACCACGACGTTGGCGGCATCGGCCAGCGCCATGACTTCGCGCAAGGCGCGGCTGAATTCGCGCTGCTCGTAGGCCTCGGCAATGCCTGAAGCGGCGGCACGCAAGGGCTGGAGCCATTCGGCAGTGGTCGCGGCGAGCTGTCCCGAAAATTTCTTGCCGATGAAGCCGGCGCAGCGGCTGGCGATGTTGACGTATTTGCCGATCAGGTCGGAATTGACGCGAGCGACGAAATCCTCGAGGTTGAGGTCAATGTCTTCCATCGAACTGTTGAGCTTGGCGGCGTAGTAGTAGCGCAGCCATTCCGGGTTGAGACCAGTGGTCAGATAGCTCTCGGCGGTGATGAAGGTGCCGCGCGACTTGCTCATCTTGGCGCCGTCGACGGTCAGGAAGCCGTGCGCAAAGACGCCGGTCGGCGTGCGGAAGCCGGCGTGCTCGAGTTCGGCCGGCCAGAACAGCGCATGGAAATAGAGGATGTCCTTGCCGATGAAGTGGTAGAGCTCGGTTGACGAGTCCGGTTTCCAGTACTCGTCGAAGTCGATTCCCTGGCGTGCGCAGAGGTTCTTGAACGAGCCCATGTAGCCGATCGGGGCGTCGAGCCAGACGTAGAAGTATTTTCCCGGCGCGTCGGGAATCTCGAAACCGAAGTACGGCGCGTCGCGTGAGATGTCCCAGTCGGTGAGCTTGTTTTCGCCTTCGGCGCCAAGCCATTCCTGCATCTTGTTGGCCGCTTCGGGCTGCAGGCGTCCGGCTTCACGCGTCCACCGGCGCAGGAAAGACTGGCAGCTGTCGCCCGACAACTTGAAGAAGTAGTGGTCGGAGTTGCGCAGCTCCGGCTTGGCGCCAGAAACCGCCGAGTACGGATCTTTCAGGTCGTTCGGTGTGTAGGCCGCACCGCAGCTTTCGCAGTTGTCGCCGTACTGGTCCTTGGCTCCGCATTTCGGGCACTCGCCCTTGATGAAGCGATCGGGCAGGAACATCTGCTTGAGCGGGTCGTAGTACTGCTCGATGGTGCGCTTTTCGATCAGATGTGCCTGTTGCAAGTTGGCATAAATCGTATTGGCACAGTCCTGCGTTTCCTTCGAGTGGGTGCTGTAGAAATTGTCGAACGCCACGTGGAATCCGGCGAAATCACGCGAATGTTCGCCATGCACCCGGTTGATCAGCGCTTCCGGGGTGATCCCGTCCTTCTCGGCGCGCAGCATGATCGGCGTGCCGTGCGTGTCGTCGGCACAGACGTACCAGCACTCGCTGACCTTGTCCTTCGGCTGCATCTTCTGGAAGCGGA
>JBAXHE010000023.1:0-41836 GCA_037139055.1 Betaproteobacteria bacterium
AGAGCTGCTCGGCCAGATGTTTCAGCTCGGCAACGCCGCCGCCCATGGCCACGCCGCCACCGGCAATGATCACCGGGAATTTAGCCGCGGCCAGCAAATGTGCGGCGGCACGAATATCAGCGCTATCCCCGGCGCCACGCCCGACGGCGAACGGCTGCGGAATACTGGTCTCGATTTCACCGTAAAAATAGTCACGGGGAATATTCAGCTGCGTCGGCCCGCGTTCGTGCAGCGCGTAGTGAAAAGCGCGTCCAGTCAGTTCGGCAATGCGCGTCGGACTGTTAACATGCGTTTGCCATTTGGTGATCTTGGAAAATATCGGGAGTTGATCGGTTTCCTGAAAGCCGCCATGACCTGAGGTCAGCGACCCGGCTTCCGGTGTAATCGCCACCACCGGCGAATGGGCCCAGTAGGCGGCGGCAATTGCGGTAACAAAATTGGTGATCCCCGGACCATTTTGTCCGATACACACGCCGTGTCGACCGCTCGCCCGGGCATAGCCATCGGCCATATGCGCCGCATTTTGCTCGTGGGCCACGGAAATGAAGCGGATTCCGGCCAGCGGAAACAGGTCATGCGCATCCATGTAGGCCGACCCGACAATTCCGAAGATATCCTTGACCCCATTTGCCACGAGTGTCTCGACAAAGGCCTCTGACGGCGTCATTTTTTGCTTGCTGCCAATTTCCGACATGAAGAATTCCTCCTGAATAGATGCCGGAATTCTAGTGAGCCGAAAACAAATTATTAACGAAATTTTTCGTCTTAGCTTATACCTTTCAGCAACCCATAAAACCTAGTCACACCAAGGCTTAAAGGAATATCGATATAGATAACAAATCGTTCGCTCGCCGACGATTGGCCAGTATCTTCTGCTGAAAACTCTGATCAATCGTTGCCCGAAAGCCATTCCATGTCGCATGCCAATTTTGACTTCATCGTTGTCGGCGCCGGTTCTGCCGGCTGTGTTCTGGCTAATCGTCTCAGTGAAAGCGGACGCTTCAGTGTCCTGCTTCTGGAGGCCGGTCCGGCCGACAACAACCCGTGGATCCACCTGCCCATTGGCTACGGAAAAACGATGTTTCATCCGGTACTGAACTGGGGATTTCATACCGAACCCGAGCCAACGATGAACCAGCGCAAGATCTACTGGCCTTGCGGCCGATGCCTGGGCGGTTCAAGCTCGATCAACGGTCTCATCTACATCCGGGGACAGGCCGAAGACTATGATTCATGGGCCGCCGAAGGCAACCCCGGATGGGCCTGGAATGACCTCCTGCCCTACTTCATCCGTTCGGAAAAAAACAGCCGTGGAGCATCCACCCTGCACGGCGATGACGGACCGCTCAGGGTTTCAAATATCGGTGAGAAGCATGAACTCATGGAAGCCATCATCGCCGGTGCACAATCCCTTGGCGTCCGCTACAACGATGACTTCAACGGTCATCAACAGGAAGGCGTCGGCTATTTCCAGCTGACCACCGACAAAGGATTCCGTTGCTCGACGGCGACCGCATATTTGAAACCGGCACGCCGGCGCAAGAATATCAAGGTGATCACCTCGGCGCAGGCCACGCGCGTACTGTTCTCGGGAAGCCGGGCCAGCGGCATCACCTATCTGCATCAGGGCAAGGAACAAACGGCGCTGGCGTCCCGCGAAGTCATCCTCACCGCCGGTGCGCTGCAAAGCCCCAAGCTGCTCGAACTCTCCGGGGTGGGCGATGCCAGCCGACTGGCCTCGCTGGGCATCACGGTGCACCAGCACCTACCCGGCGTGGGTGAAAATCTGCAGGACCATCTGCAGTTGCGCTCTATTTATCGCGTCAATAAGCCGATTACGACGAATGACGATTTGCGCACACTGGCCGGAAAGGCACGCATCGGCCTGAAGTGGCTGTTTCAACGCAGCGGGCCGCTGGCCATCGGCATCAACCAGGGAGGGCTATTCACCCGCGCCCTGCCCGAGTCCGAGCGACCCGACGTGCAGTTCCATTTTGGCACTCTTTCCGCAGATCACGCCGGGGCCAAGCCGCATGACTGGTCAGGGTGTACCTTTTCGGTATGTCAGTTGCGCCCTGAGTCGCGCGGTGAAATCCATATCCGCTCGACCGACCCGCTCGCCGCGCCGGCCATCCATCCGCGTTATCTGAGCGCCGACCTTGACCGTAGAACCGCCGTTGCCGGCCTGCGCCTGAGCCGCCAGCTCTCGCAATCGTGGCCCTTGCAGCCCTATATCGGTGACGAATACCGTCCCGGACAATCGCAGACCTCCGACGAAGAGTTGCTCGAGTTTGCCCGCAACTACGGGGCCACGATCTTTCATCCGGCAGGGACATGCCGCATGGGCAGCGACAAGGAGGCCGTCGTTGATCATCGGCTGAAGGTGCACGGCTTGAGCGGTCTGCGTGTCGCCGACGCCTCGATCATGCCCTCCCTGGTCTCCGGAAACACCAACGCGCCAACGATCATGATCGCCGAGAAGGCCGCTGACCTGATTCTTGAAGATGCTTCCTACGCCTGACTTGTGGATACTCCTATGAAAACTGCTCACCCCACTCTGCCCTATCGCACCTTCGATGACGTCCGCTTAGCCCTTCTGGAGCGGCGCGAAATTGCCCTGCTCGATGTCCGTGAGGAAGACCCTCACGCGCAGTCTCACCCGCTCTTTGCGGCCAATTTTCCGTTGGCGCGGATCGAACTCGATGCCTACGCCAAGCTGCCCCGGCGCGATGTTCCGATCGTCACTCTCGATGACGGCGAAGGCGCTGCTGAAATTGCTGCTCAGCGGCTGATCGGCCTGGGCTATAGCGATGTCTCGGTGCTCGCCGGCGGGGTCAGCGGCTGGTTGCTCGCCGGCGGCGAATTGTTTCGCGACGTCAACGTCCCGAGCAAGGCGTTTGGCGAACTCGTTGAAGCCGAACGTCATACTCCTTCGCTTTCGGCCGAAGAAGTCCTGGCCCTGATCGATGCCAAGTCAGACGTGGTCATCGTCGATGTGCGCCGTTTTGACGAATACCACACGATGAGCATACCCACGGCCAGCAGCGTCCCTGGAGCAGAACTGGTACTGCGCGTACGGCAATTGGCTCCGCGACCGGAAACCCGCGTCATCGTCAATTGCGCCGGCCGGACCCGCAGCATTATCGGCACCCAGTCACTGGTCAATGCCGGCCTGCCCAATCCGGTCGCCGCCCTGAGGAATGGCACGATCGGCTGGACACTCGCCGGACAGAAACTGGAGCACGGTCAGCGACGAACCTTCAGCCAGGAATTTTCCGCAACTGACCGCTCATGGTCCGTCGAGTCAGCGCAACGAGTCGCCGACCTGGCCGGGGTTAAGTCCATTGCCATGGAAGACCTCCGTCCCTGGTTCGGGCAGCATAATCGATCCACCTATTTCTTCGATGTCCGCACCCCTGAGGAATACGCAGCAGGCCATCTGCCAGGCTTTCGCTCAGTTCCCGGAGGCCAGCTGGTACAGGAAACGGAGATGGTCGCCCCGGTGCGCGGCGCACGTCTGGTTCTGGCTGACAACGACGGCGTACGCGCCAAGATGAGCGCCTCATGGCTGGCACAGATGGGCTGGGAGGTGTATGTCGTGAGCCAGGCCAGCAGCTCCGACTTCAGCGAGCTTGGACCCTGGCAGCCGCCGTTGCCGGCGTTGCCAACACCCAACAAGATCAGCCCGAAGACGCTGAAAGAGTGGATGGCCAGCGCAACGGAAACCGTGGTTCTCGATCTCACCACCAGCGCCGCATACACCAAAGCACATATCCCCGGTGCCTGGTTCATTCTCCGCTCGCAGCTGGCAAGGGATTTCCAGCGCATTCCTAATGCCAGACGCTACGTCCTCACCTGTGGCACCAGTCTTCTGGCGCAGTTTGTCGCCGATGAACTCAAAGCCTTGGTGAATCACCCTGCGGCCGAAGTGTTTGTTCTGGAAAACGGCACGCAAGGATGGATCGCTGCCGGATTACCTAGCGAAAGCGGCCTGACCCATCAGGCCTCCGATCCGATCGACCGTTACCGACGTCCTTACGAAGGGACAGACAGCCCCAAGGAGGCCATGCAGGCCTATCTGGACTGGGAGTTTGGTCTGGTTGCCCAGCTCGGCAAGGACGGCACGCACCATTTCCACGTCGTTTGAGCCTACAGGCCCTGGCCAGCCGTCGATATTTGATTTCTGGATAAGGTTCTAATTTTTAATTCGTTCAGCTTCGCCCGGGTCATTGCTACATTGAACATCAGCCGAACGGCTCCCTTTGGCCGTCGTTGAAGAGAGAAAGGACCATCATGACCCATCGCGTTATCGAAGTAGAAGTGTCATCGAATACCCCGGTTCATTTTACCGACCCACTGGCCGAACCTATTCATCCGATTCTTGAGCAGGCACGTTCACGCGCCCAGCGCGACGGATTGCCTTTTGCTGGAAGCGTGACGCCGAAAGAAGCGTGGTCCTTGTTCAGCCAGAGCGAAGCCGTTCTGGTTGATGTGCGCAGCGCCGAGGAGCTCAAATTCGTCGGCCACGTCCCCGACAGCCTGCACGTGGCGTGGATGACGGGGATTTCGCTGTCGCGCAATCCGCGCTTCGTGAAGGAACTGGAAAACAAGACCGGCAAGAACGAAATCATTCTGCTCCTTTGCCGCAGCGGCAAGCGTTCGGCTGCGGCGGCCGAAGCCGCGACCAAGGCCGGCTTCAGCCAGGTCTTCAATATTCAGGAAGGTTTCGAGGGCGACCTGGACGAGAACGGACGCCGTGGCGCGTTCAACGGCTGGCGGTATTCCGGGCTGACCTGGGTGCAGGATTAGGACGATGCAAGGAAAGCAAGCATGACACTGAACCCGCCACCGATCAGCAGCCCCGCTTACCAACGCCTCGGAGGATGGGGTATTGACGGCATCGTCACTGAACTGAATGCCTTGCGTGAAAAATGGCGCACCGCGCATCAGCGCAGCCTGGAATTCGCCGTCCGCGAATTTCCCTCCCGCGAAGCCCTCAAGCGGATTGCCGAGGCGCTTGGCGGAGCACTTTTCCCATTGCGCCTTGGGCCACCGGATTTGCGCCAGGAAGGCGAAGACTATTACGTCGGCCACACGCTGGACGCGGCACTCAACGCCCTGTTTCAACAGGTGCGACTCGAACTCGGCTACAGCCTGAAACATCGCGGCGAATCCGGATCGCTCGACGAGAGCGCGGCCAATCTGGTCCGCTCCTTTGCCGCCGAGCTGCCAACGATCCGGGCGTTGCTCGACGAGGATGTCGAAGCGGCGTATCGGGGCGACCCTGCCGCCCGAACCGTCGACGAAGTCCTGCTGTGCTATCCGGGAATCATTGCCGTGATTCATCATCGCCTGGCGCATGTCCTTTATCGGCTTGGCGTACCACTGATCGCGCGCATCATCGCCGAGGCTGCGCATTCGTCCACCGGCATCGACATCCATCCCGGTGCCGAAATCGGTTCCGGCTTCTTCATTGATCACGGCACCGGCGTGGTGATCGGCGAAACCGCCGTCATCGGCAACCGGGTGCGGCTCTACCAGGCGGTCACGCTCGGTGCCAAGCGCTTCGACCAGGAGGAAAACGGCGACCTCAAGAAGGGTATCGCCCGACATCCAACGGTTGAGGATGACGTGGTGATCTATGCCGGAGCCACCATTCTCGGGCGCATCACGATCGGCAAGGGGTCGACCATTGGCGGCAATGTCTGGCTGACGCGCAGCGTTGCTCCAGGAAGCCATATTTCACAGGCCAATTCACAACAGGAGATGTCGATTGATGGCGGAGGAATCTGAACTCAACGTCATCCGGCTGAATCGCGACTTCGGCCTTGCCGTGCGCGAACTGCGTGAAGAGTTTAGCTGGTCGCAAGAGCAACTGGCCGAAAAGGCCGAACTCAACCGCTCGTTTATTGGCGAAATCGAACGCGGGATCGCCTCGCCTTCCTTGAAGACCATCGCCAAGCTGGCGGTTGCCCTGCAAACGGTACCGTCTTCCTTGATTGCACGCTGTGAGAGGTAAAACAGGGGTTTTGATGGTTATAGCATGTTGAACTAAGGGCACTGAAGCAACAAACTTAATACGTTTTATTTATAAGCATTTTCATTTTTTCTTCTAAAGGGGTGTCCTATGACCGAACTTCACCACGATGCGCCAACCGCATTGAGCGACAGCGCAGCCCGGCAACTGGCCAATGCGACCAAAACCACCGCGCAGCTTTCAACCATTACGCCACGCTGGCTGGTGCATCTGCTGCAATGGCTGCCGGTCGAGGCCGGCATCTATCGCCTGAACCAGGTCAAAAATCCGCGCGATGTTCGCGTCGCCTGCTCGCAGCGCGACGAGTCCGAACTGCCGCAAACCTTCGTCGACTACGACGAAAAACCGCGCGAGTATTTCCTCAACGCGGTCACCACCATCGTTGATGTCCATACCCGTGTTTCCGACCTCTACAGCAGCCCGCACGACCAGATCAAGGAACAGCTGCGGCTGACCATCGAAACGATCAAGGAGCGTCAGGAAAGCGAACTGATCAACAATCCCGACTACGGTCTGCTGGCCAACGTCGATGACGAGCAACGCATTTCGACGCTGAGCGGTGCGCCGACCCCCGACGATCTCGATGATCTGCTGGCCAAGGTCTGGAAAGAACCGGCCTTCTTCCTCGCCCATCCGCTGGCCATTGCCGCTTTTGGCCGTGAATGCACCCGTCGCGGTGTTCCGCCCCCGACCGTTTCCCTTTTTGGCGCCCAGTTTCTGACCTGGCGCGGCATTCCGCTGATCCCCTCGGACAAGGTTCCGGTCGACGGCGGTAAGACCAAGATTCTGCTGCTGCGCGTCGGCGAAAAACGCCAGGGCGTGGTCGGTCTGTTCCAGCCAGGTGTCGCCGGCGAACAAAGCCCGGGCCTCTCGGTGCGCTTTATGGGCATCAATCGGCACGCTATTTCGTCCTACCTGATTTCGCTCTATTGTTCGCTCGCCGTCCTGGTTCCGGATGCGCTGGCGGTTCTCGAAGACGTAGAGATCGGCAAGTACCATGACTATCCCGACACCTACAAGTAAGGGTATCGAGGGGCTGAGCGGCAACGCTCCGCCTCCCGGCCTCCCTGACGAAGCCACGCTGGGACGGATGGCCTCGGAGTTTTTCCGGCGCTTGCCGGGAGGTGCTGCTCCGTCGCTGGAATTGCTTCCGGCTTCGTCCGGCGGGTTCCCTGCGCCGCGACCGGAATTCGATTTACCTAGCGCATCCTCAGGCAGCGCCCCCTTGCCGGCGACTCAGGACCCGGCCCCGCCGGTGATCGGCCGTCCGACCGAATTCGGCGTACCCGAAGCCTACGCGGCAGCCCTGCCGACGGCAACGTCGTATCCGTCTTCATCCCAGGTCCTCGAGAACGCTCCGATCTCGCCTCCCGGCTCGCCGTACTACTTCATCGGCGAAGCCAGCTCCCATCCGGCGGGCAACAGCACGCCGGTGCCGACGGAAGACCGGGTCAGCGCCAAGAGCTATGGGCTCCCCGGCGAAGACGAGCTCAAGGCCTTGCTGGGCGGCATCACCACGAGTCGAGATCCCCTCGAAGCTTCTCGCGCACCGGACAGCGCCGGCAATTTCTATTTCATCGATACCGCCCATGTCCCGCTTTCTTCGGACAACACCCGGGCGCCGTTCGATGTCAATGCCGTGCGTCGCGATTTTCCGATTCTCAGTGAACGCGTCAATGGCCGACCGCTGGTCTGGTTCGACAACGCCGCCACAACGCAAAAGCCGCAGTCGGTCATTGACCGTCTGAGCTATTTCTACGCCCACGAGAATTCGAACATCCACCGGGCCGCGCATGAACTGGCGGCACGCGCCACCGACGCCTACGAGGCCGCACGCAACAAGGTGCAGCGCTTTATCGGCGCCGGATCGCCCGACGAGATCATCTTCGTGCGCGGCGCGACCGAAGCGATCAATCTGGTGGCCAAGACCTGGGGCGTACAGAACATTGGCGAGGGCGACGAAATCATTGTCTCGCTGCTCGAACACCATGCCAATATCGTTCCCTGGCAACAGCTCGTGGCGCAGACCGGTGCCAAACTCCGTGTCATCCCCGTCGATGACAGCGGCCAGATCAAGCTGGATGAGTATCAGCGCCTGTTGAACGGGAGAACCAAGCTGGTGGCCATCACCCAGGTGTCGAACGCGCTGGGCACGGTGACTCCGGTCAAGAGCATCATCGACGCGGCTCATGCGGCTGGCGCCAAGGTACTCGTCGACGGGGCGCAATCAGTCTCTCATCTGCGCGTCAATGTGCAGGCGCTGGATGCCGATTTCTTCGTCTTCTCCGGGCACAAGATCTTTGGCCCAACGGGCATCGGCGTGGTTTACGGCAAGAAGGCGCTGCTTGAATCCATGCCGCCGTGGCAAGGTGGCGGCAACATGATCGCTGACGTCACCTTTGAACGGACGCTTTATCAGCCCGCTCCAAACAAGTTTGAGGCCGGCACCGGCAACATCGCCGATGCCGTCGGCCTGGGTGCCGCACTCGACTACGTCGACCGCATCGGTCTGGAAAACATCGCCCGTTATGAACACGGATTGTTGACCTACACCATGCAAGGACTCGGAGCGATACCTGGTGTTCGTCTGATTGGCACGGCGACGGAAAAAGCCAGCGTGGCGTCTTTCGTTCTCGACGGCTACCAGCCCGAAGAAGTCGGCAAGGCGCTGAATCAGGAAGGCATTGCGGTGCGCTCCGGCCACCATTGCGCCCAACCGATTCTGCGTCGTTTCGGGCTCGAAGCCACGGTGCGGCCGTCACTGGCTTTTTACAATACCTGTGAGGAAATCGATCGGATGCTTTCCGTGGTTCGTCGACTTGCGCAAAGAAAAGGTGGTGCAACCTAATTTGTTACGCCTAAGTCATAATCCTCGGAGAACCAGACCTCGAGTAAAATCGGCCTGACGCAGTAATGCGCCTTGCCGATTGGGCCAGGTCTGGTTCTTTTGCACATTCCGAGCTTGTTGATTCCGTTTATCCTCTATCCCCCGCAGGTATTCCATGACGACGATTGATTCCGCCCTTGCTGTGACTCCCAAAACTCCCGCACCTGTCCCGCAGACCCAATGGACGGTCTCGCAAGTCGAAGCCCTCTACAACCTGCCTTTGATTGAGCTGCTCTTCCGTGCACAACAGGTGCATCGCGAGAATTTCAATCCGAACGAAATCCAGCGCTCGGCGCTGATCTCGATCAAGACTGGTGGTTGCTCCGAGGACTGCAGTTATTGCTCGCAGTCGGCGCGTTACCACACCGAGACCGAGCGCGAGGCGCTGATGGAAGTCGAGGACGTGATGGTTGCGGCGCGCGAAGCCAAGGAGAAGGGCGCAACGCGCTTCTGCATGGGCGCAGCCTGGCGCGGGCCGAAGGAAAAGCAGATGGAAGTGGTCACCCAGATGATCCGCGAAGTCAAGGCGCTGGGCATGGAAACCTGCGTGACCCTGGGCATGCTTCAGGACGGACAGGCTGAACAGCTCAAGGAAGCCGGGCTCGACTATTACAATCACAACCTCGATACCGACGCCGATTATTACGACAAGGTCATCAGCACGCACCAGCATGCCGATCGCGTTGATACCATTTCTCTGGTCCGCAAGGCCGGCCTCAAGGTCTGTTCGGGTGGCATTCTCGGCATGGGCGAGTCGCGGCGCAACCGGGCGGCGATGGTGGCGCAGCTGGCCAACCTGAATCCGGCTCCCGATTCGGTGCCGATCAACAACCTCGTCGCCATTCCGGGAACGCCGCTGGCCGCAACGGAAAAACTCGATACCTTCGAATTCGTGCGCACCATCGCGGCGGCTCGGATCACCATGCCGCAGAGCTATGTCCGCCTGTCGGCCGGACGTGAGTCGATGTCGGAAGAGCTGCAGGCGATGTGTTTCTTCGCCGGTGCCAATTCGATCTTCTATTGCGACAAATTGCTGACGACGATGAACGCCGGTACCAACAGCGACGTCGCGCTATTTGAAAAACTGGGCTTAAAAGCAATTTGATCACGACAGGGACTGAGCAGAGCGATCCGGAGAGTCCCGGCGACAGCTGAATGTTCTTTCCAATAAGCAGGCGCATCCTCAGAAGAGAGTCTGAAGATGCGCCCATCGCGTTACGCTGCCTCGGCGCGTCGGCGCTGTACGATCTCTTCGACCACCGACGGCTCAGCCAAGGTCGAGATATCGCCGAAATTATCAAAATCATTGGCCGCCACCTTGGTCAGGATGCGGCGCAGGATTTTTCCCGCACGGTTCTTGGGCAAGGCCGGCGCCCACTGGATCACGTCCGGGGTGGCAATCGGACCGATGCGGGCACGTACCCAGTTGACGATTTCATGGCGTAAGCCATCGCTTTCGACAATCTCGGCCTTCAGCGTCACGTAGGCAAAAACGCCTTGCCCTTTCAACTCGTGCGGATAACCGACCACGGCCGACTCGGCAACCGCCGGATGCGAGGCAATGGCGCTTTCGAGCTCGACCGTACCCAGTCGATGTCCGGAAACGTTGATCACGTCATCGACGCGACCACTGATCCGGTAATAGCCCTCGGCATCGCGGCTGGCTCCATCGCCGGTAAAGAAATAGCCGGGATAGGGCGCGAAATAGGTGCGTACAAAACGCTCGTGATCATGCAGAATGGTACGCGCCTGTCCGGGCCAGGATCCGGCAAAGCACAGATTGCCCTCGGTCGCGCCCTCGAGCAACTGCCCTGCTCCGTCAAAGAGCGCCGGTCGCATGCCGAAGTAGGGTTTTCCGGCACGCCCCGGTTTGTTGGGCAAGGCGCCCGGCAGGGGGACCAGCAGGACAGCACCGGTCTCGGTCTGCCAGTAGGTGTCGACGATCGGGCAGCGACCACCACCGACGACCCGGTGATACCAGCGCCAGGCTTCGGGATTGATCGGCTCACCGACGGAACCTAATACGCGCAAGGAGGACAGATCGTGCCGGCGCACCGGCTCTTGGCCTTCGCGCATCAGTGAGCGGATGGCCGTCGGCGCCGTGTAGAAGATATTGACCTGGTAGCGTTCGATGATGGACCACCAGCGCGATGAATCCGGCCAGCTCGGAACGCCTTCGAACATCACGCTGGTCGCGCCGTTGAGCAGCGGGCCGTAGATCTTGTAGGTATGCGCGGTAACCCAGCCGACATCGGCCGTGCTCCAGAAGACATCACCCTCATGCCAGTCAAAGATGTTTCGCCAGCTGGTACCGGCATGCACCAGATAGCCGCCGGTGGTATGCACCAATCCCTTGGGCTTGCCAGTTGAACCGGAGGTATACAAGATGAACAGCGGGTCTTCGGCGCCGACCTCCACCGGCGGGCACCAGGGTTCGGCGGCAGCGATTGCTTCGTCATACCAGAGGTCACGCCCCGGCGTAAACGGCACTTCGGCACCCGAACGGCGAACGACGATGACATGACGAATCGTCGGCTGCTTGTGCACGGCAAGGTCAGCGGTACGTTTCAGCGTCACCACCCGGCCGCCGCGATGGCCTTCGTCGGCAGTAATCAGCAGCGAAGCACCGGCATCGTCGATGCGATTGGCCAGCGCCTCCGCCGAAAACCCGGAAAACACCACCGAATGCACGGCGCCAATGCGCACGCAAGCCAGCATGGCGACCATGATTTCCGGAATGACTGGCAGGAAGATGGTGACCACATCACCCTTCGCGACCCCGAGGCCCTTGAGCACATTGGCCAGACGATTGACCTGGTCCGACAGCTCGCCCCAGTTCACCTGGCGCGTTTCATCGGGATGATCGCCCTGCCACAGGATCGCCGGCTGATCGGCCTTGGCCGGAAGATGGCGGTCGACACAATTGACCGAGGCATTCAGCGTTCCGTCGGTGAACCATTTGATGCGTGGTTCTACTGGATCGAAGCGCGTATCACTGACCTCGGTAAAGGGCTTGATCCAGTCAAGAAATTCCGCCTGCTCACGCCAGTAGCCATCGGGGTCTTGCAGCGAGCGGGGATACTGATCCGCGTAGGCGGCTTCATTGACATGAGCATGCTCGGAGAAGCCGGACGGGATGGGAAAGTATTCTGATTCGGGCATGGGATATTCTTTATTCAGTGGGTGTTCAGGATTCAATCGTTTGCCTTAGATCGGCCAGCAGGTCCTCGACCGGTTCGATGCCGATCGACAGACGCAGCAGATCGGAAGGGCACAGGGTTCCCGGGCCTTCAACACTGGCCCGGTGTTCTACCAGGCTTTCGACGGCGCCGAGCGAGGTCGCGCGCTTGAACACGCGCAGACGTGCGGCAACGTCACGCGCCTTGTCCTCGCCCTGCTTCAGCCGGATCGAAAGCATGCCGCCAAAACCACCCTGCATCTGCACCGCCGCAACACGATGCCCTGGATGCAGTGTCAATCCGGGATAAAGCACCTCCGAAACTTCATCGTGCAGGGTCAAGACTTCGGCAATCCGCAGCGCGCTGGCACTCGCCGCACGTACGCGCAGATGCAGGGTGCGCATGCCGCGCAACAACAGCCAGGCTTCAAACGGTCCAAGGACGGCGCCTCCAAGCGCGCGGACTGTGCGAATACGCTGCCAGAACACATTGTCTTCGCGGGTCACCAGAGCACCGGCGACAACATCGGAGTGCCCGTTGAGATATTTGGTCGCCGAATGCAAGACGATATCTGCACCAAACTCGAGCGGCCGGGTAAGAACCGGAGTGGATACGGTCGAATCGACCACAACGATGGCACCGTGGTGCTGCGCCAGAGCAGATGCGGCACAGAGATCGGTAATTTCCCAGGTCGGATTGGCCGGCGTCTCGATCCACAGCAGACGTGTTGGCTTGAGCGCCAGCTGATGCTCCAGATCTTCAAGATCGGCATTAGCGTAAAAGGCCAGATCGATATCCCAGTTGTCGGTGAATTCGATAAACCACTTGCGTAATGCCCAGTACATCGAGTGCGGAACCAGAATCCTGACGCCCGGTTCAAGCGCCTGCAGAACGGCACTGGCGGCCGCCATCCCGGAACTGAAAAGCAGTGCCTGTTCGCCGCCTTCGAGCTGGCGCAGGACCTCCTCGGCCTGGTCATAGGCCGGACTGGCGTCGCGTGAATAGACGCGTCCTCCCGGATAGCTTCCGTCTGCCGCTCGCTCAAACGTCGTTGAAAGATGAATGGGCGGAACCAGATCGCGATACGGTTCGGCGATTGTCCCTAGCCCGTGCACCGTAAGTGTTTCAAGGGATGGCAAATGATTTTTCATGGTTCATGCTTCACGTAATCAGGAAAAAAAGTGGCGCCTGCAGGAGGCGCCGAAGGGAGGTTCTTTTTCTCAGACCCGACTGCGTGCCAAGCTCAGCTGAGGTGGCTGCTTCAGGGTCTGATAGATGACACAGTAGCGCTCGGCCACCCTGAGCAATGAATCCAGCTGCGCGTCGCTGGCATCGGTATCGACTTCAAAGCGCAGGCGAATCTCCTTGAAGCCGACCGGCACGTCCTTGTCAACCCCGAGCGTTCCACGAAAGTCGAGATCGCCCTCGGCAATCACCACCGCATTACGGATCGCTATCCCCATAGCCGTAGCCACTGCCTTGAAGGTGACACCCGAGCACGCCGCAAGCGATTCCAGCAGCATGTCGCCCGAGCAAGCATCGACGCCGCTGCCGCCGGTGGCCGGATGCAAACCGGCTTCGACGCGGCCATGGCCGGTTTCGATGCGCACGGTCGGGCGGTCGACTGCAATGCGTCCACGGGCGCTGAGCGTCCACAGCGCTGACGCCGGGTCTTTCTTGTATTGTTCCTTGAGCGGGGTCTGTGCGGCTTTAAGTTGTTCTGCGTTCATGGGTTTCCGTTAGATGGCAAAGGCAAAAGTACTCAGGTTGATCGGTACAAGCGGGCGCGGTGCGCTGAGAATTTCCTCACTGATGTCCAGATAGTCGAGGAAGCGTGATTCACCACCATTGAGCAGGGTCAGAACCTCGCTCTCGCGCTCTGCCAGACGGAGGTTGCGCCGGTCGCGGGGACGTACGTTGTTAATCTCAATTTCACCGGTGATGCGACCCGGATTGCTGGAAAAAACCAGGACACGGTCACTCAGATACACCGCTTCATTGACATCATGCGTCACCAGCAATAGCGTCGTGCGGTGACGCGCGGCGATCGATAGCAGAAGTTCCTGCAAGCGCATGCGGGTAAATGCATCGACGGCACTGAAAGGTTCATCGAGCAGCAAGAGTGACGGCTGGGTAAACAGGCCACGGGCGATTGCCGCGCGCTGTGCCATGCCACCCGATAGTTGCTTTGGGTAGGCATCGGCAAACTCGGCGAGACCCACTTCAGCCAGCAATTCTTGTACGCGCGGATGTTTCCCCCCCGAGCTACCGGCGTCGAAACCGACATTCTCGGCTACCGTCAGCCAGGGCAACAGACGAGGTTCCTGAAAGATAAAACCGACATCCCGCGAGTGCAAATGAGGCTTGTCACCATTGACCTGAACATCTCCCGAATACTGCGTATCCAGACCGGCAACAATGCGCAGCAGCGTGCTTTTACCGCAACCACTAGGACCCACGAGACTGACAATTTCTCCGGCATGTACATTGAAATTCACATGATCAATGACCCGGTGAGAACCGAAATGTTTGGCCTTGACCACCAGGTCGAGAAGCTTTTCAGACATGAATATTCCTCAGGATAAACGACGGTCAAAGGTGTCACGCCAAGCCAGCAGACTTTTTTCCAGCCACTGCAACAGGCTGTCGGAAAGCTTTCCCAGCAAGGCCAGAACGATGATGGCCACGATGACCAGATCTGCCCGGCCGGTTTCCCGGCCATCGGTCAGCAGATAGCCGAGGCCACGCGTCGCGGCAATCAGTTCGGCGGCGACCAGAAACATCCAGGCCAGCGAAAGTCCGCTGCGCAACCCGGTGAACAGATTGGGCAAGGCTGCTGGCAGAAAGATCCGGGTAACCAGACGCGTACCTGAAAGGCCATAAATCCCGCCGACCTCGACCAGTTTGCGATCGACGTTGTGGATCCCGGCGACAAAATTGAGATACACCGGAAAGAATGCGCCGATGGCGATCAGCGTAATCTTCGGTGCCTCGTCAATCCCCAGCCAGAGCAGCAGGAGCGGCACCCAGGCCAACGAAGGAATCGCCCGGATAGCCTGAAAGGTCGGATCGAACAGCGCTTCGACCCGACGCGACAGACCGACGGCGGCACTGACCACCAGGGCCAATCCGGCGCCGATCGAGAAGCCGATCAGCACGCGCAGCGAACTGACGCCGATATGCCCATACAATGCCCCGCTGCCGCTCAGATCGCTCAGCGTAACGAGCAGTTCGCTCGGTGGCGGCAACAAGTGCCCGTTAACCCATCCTGCGCGCACGGAGATCTCCCAGACCACCAGCAATACCGATGGGAACAGGAGTCCTTGCCAGCGTTGCGCCTGCTTGCTCAACCACGACCGCAGACCGCGTGCCGACAGGATGAGATTACTGGTCGCCAGAGAAGGCACTACCATTTCAGTCATCAGAACCTCCATTTAGCGTACAACAGCCTTGGCGAAACTCGGCTCAACCAGATCGTCGATCACCTTGCTCACATCCGTTCCCTTTTTGACCAGTTTTTCCTCGATCAGGATGGGAGCTGCGGCCTTGAGTGCCTTGGCTTGCTCTTCTCCGGGAACGGAGTTGCTGAAATCGTTACGCGACAACTGCAGCTTGGCCACTGGCAATGTCAGCTTGGCCTCTTCGGCGATCAGCCTGGCGGTTTCTTCCGGGTTGGCGATGATCCATTTGCGCGCCTTCTCGTAGGCGGAAATGACCCGCTTGACCTCGACCGGATATTTGCTGGCAAAGGTTTCGGTGGTATTCAGGAAACTGTAGGTATTGAAACCGATGTTGCGGTAGATCAGCTTCGTTCCCGCTTCGATCTCGCTCGCAGCAAGCAAGGGATCAAGTCCAGCCCAGGCATCAACCCGGCCCTGCTCCAAAGCGGCGCGGCCATCGGCGTGCTGCAGGCTGACGTGCTCGATGTCGGATTTTTTCAGGCCTTCGAGATGCAGACTGCGCAACAGGAAAAGATAGGGGTCAGTCCCTTTGGTCGCGGCAATTTTTTTGCCCTTGAGATCCTTGATGGACTTGATCGGCGATTCCTTCGGTACGGCCAGCGCCGTCCATTCCGGACGCGACAGGATGTACACGCCCTTGATCGGGTTGCCGTTAGCACGACTTAACACGGCAGCCAGTCCAGCAGTCGAACCAAAGTCGACGCTGCCGCTGTTGAGATATTCGAGAGAACGGTTGCTGCCGGCGCTGAAGACCCATTTGACGGCAATATTGTCGGCCTTGAGATCCTGTTCCAGCCAGCCGAATTTCTTCAGCACCAAGCTGGACGGTGAGTAATAGGCCCAGTCGACGCGAATTTCCTTGGGTTGATCGGCAGCCTGCGCAATGCCAACGGAGGCCAGCAGAATAGCGGTGGTGGTGATGACACGTTTGAATACGCGGTTCATGATTTAATCCGGTTGAGAAGGTTTAAGGCTCAAAGCTTGGCAATGGAAACTTCGGTCGACTTGACCAGGGCCAGAACTTCACTTCCAGGGACCAGACCGAGATCGTTGACCGAACGGGTGGTGATAACCGAGGTGATGATTCCGGATGGCGTTTCAACATCAACCTCCGAAACGACCGGGCCATAAATAATTTCCTTAACTTTCCCGCGGAACTGGTTGCGGACGTTGATTGCGGTAATGGACATCGGATACTCCTGAAATCGTTGTGGATGGACAGAAACTTGCGCTGAGAGCTAATTTAAGCGACGGATCAGGCGGCCACAACGAATTTAAAGGCATTAGCTAATTCAACCGGCACAGCCCTAGAAGAGCCTTTTTCTTATATGCACTTGTCGTTTTATACATGCAGCAGGACTCATGCCACGACACTTGGCATCATAAAAATAGCTTAACCGGGGTGCTTACTGAGCCGTCCAACCACCATCAATCGCCACAGTGGTTCCGGTGACGTTGCTGGCCGCAGCAGAGGCCAGATATACCGCCAGTGCGCCGACATCAGAAGCCTCGGTAAACCGACGTGTCGGATGAACGGCAAGAATGATTTTTTCAACGATCTGATCCGCAGGCAGACCATAGCGTTCGGCCAGAGTGTCGATCTGCCGCTCGACCAACGAGGTCCGGACAAACCCGGGGCAAATCGCATTGACCGTAATTCCAGACTCGGCAAGTTCCAGCGCCACGCTCTTGGTCAGGCCGACGACCCCATGTTTGGCCGCAGAATAGGCCGACTTGAAAGGCGTCGCGATCAGGCCGTGAGTTGATGCAATATTGATGATCCGGCCACTGCTGCGTTGGCGCATCCCCGGAACGACGGCCTTCGTCGCATGAAAATACGACGACAGGTTGACCGCAATAATGGCATCCCAGCGATCCTCAGGAAGTTCGTCGACGGGAGCGACATGCTGAATTCCAACGTTATTGACCAGGATGTCGACCTTGCCAAATTGCTCTTCAGCCAGACGAATCAGTCCAATGATCTCGGCAGAGCGTGTCATGTTGGCCGGTGAATACAGCACCCGAACACCTTGCTCTTCGGCGATGCGACTAATAAGTCCGGCAACTTCTTCTGGCGCTTCAAGCCCGTTGAGAACGATGTCAGCCCCAGCCGCGGCAAGGGCTTCAGCAACCGCCAAGCCGATGCCACTGGTTGAGCCGGTAATTACAGCAGAGCGTCCACGGTAGGGACGGGAGATTATTGTCTTTGTCATGCGTTGTTGGTCACCAGTACGTCACGCCATGCCAGCATTCGCTTCTCCATATTTTTCAGCAGCGTATCGCTTAGCTTGCCAAGCAAGCCAAGAATGACAATGGCGGCGAGCACGATATCCGGCCGGCTGATTTCACGACCATCGGTCAGCAGGTAACCTATACCACGCGTCGCAGCAATCAGTTCGGCGGCGACGACCAGCATCCAGGCCAGGGACAGCCCGACACGAATACCCACAAATATTTGCGGCAAGGCACCGGGCAACAGGATGCGGCGAACCGATGCCAGTCGACCAAGCCCATGAATCTCACCGACCTCGAACAATTTGCGGTCGACATTACTGAGACCCGCTACCGTATTGAGATAAACGGGGAAAAAAACGCCTATGGCAATCATCGTCACTTTCGGCGTTTCATCGATGCCGAGCCAGAGCAGGAGCAACGGCACCCACGCCAAGCCAGGAATTGCGCGCAATCCCTGAAACGTGGGGTCCAGCAGACGTTTCGCACGCTGATTCAAGCCAACGATGACGGCCACACCAAGGCCCAAACTTCCGCCGATCAGAAACCCGGAAAGAACCCGCACCGTGCTGACAATGACATGCATGTGCAGGCCACGTCCGGCGAGTTCGACAAGCGTCGTGGCAATCTCCGACGGCGAGGGAAGAATCAGCCGCGAAACCAGGCCGTAGCGCACCCCCGCCTCTATGCCAAACGCAACCAGAAGCGGAACGATCCAGCCCAAATAGCGGCGGACGGGCGAACGTAAAATGGCAGATAAACCGCCGACCGACTCGTGAGTGGTCGGCGGTTCAACACTAGGATTCACGCCTGGACACCTTCTGTAGATGCCTTGAGTGCATGCGCCTAAGCATTATTTCTTCGCCCGCTTGACGGCCGCTTCAGCAAAGTGGGTATCAACCAGTTCGCTGATCACCTTGTCCAGATCAACGCCCTTCTTGACGATTTCCTCATCAACCAGAATCGGCGCCGTGGCTTTCACCGTATCGATATGAATTTTTGCCGGGATCGGCTGAGTGAAGTCGGCACGGGTCAGCTGCTGGCGAATCACCGGCAGGGAAAGCTTGGCCTCTTCAGCAACGATTTTTACGGTCTCTTCCTTGTTGGCCAGAATCCACAGACGCGCACGCTCATACACGGCCAGCACGCGAGTCAGCGTTTCAGGATGGCGCTTGGCAAAATCATCGGTAGTGTTGAGGAAACCAAAGCTGCTAAAGGCCGGGTTGCGGTACACCGTGCGCACTCCCGACTCAAGTTCGGCGGCAGCCAGATGCGGGTCAAGACCGGCCCAGGCATCTACGCTCTTGCGCTCCAGCGCCGTACGCCCTTCGGGATGTTGCAGATGGACAATTTCGACATCGCTTCTTTTCAAGCCATTGGCGTGCAGCGCGCGAAGCAGGAAGAAGTAAGGATCGGTCCCCTTGGTCGCCGCAATCTTTTTCCCCTTGAGATCCGCGACGGTCTTGATCGGTGAATCTTTCGGCACCACCAGCGTCGAGGCTTCCTGCGTATTGAAGATATAGACGGTCTTTACCGGATAGCCGTTGGAGCGGCTGACCAGGGCGGAGATCCCGGAGGTCGAGGCAAAATCGGAACTCCCGCCATTGAGAAACTCCAGCGAATTATTGCTGCCGCGCGAGAACACCCAGCGAACTGAAGTTCCACTCGGCTTGAACTCTTCCTCAAGCCAGCCAAACTTCTTGATGACCAGTGAAGGGGGCGAATAGTAGGCATAGTCGAGACGAATTTCTTTCGGAATGTCTTCGGCCAGGACGCTGCCTGAAAAACTGGCGGTGGTCATGGCAATACCGGCCAGGAGCGTTTTCAACCAGGTGCGGCGTGTCGGGTGATGAGGCATTTGTATGTCTTTCGTAGTGGTTTGAGATGTACAAATATCCTAGCGAGCTGCCCCGACAAAAAGAACGAATAATTCCTGATAACCTTAGATCGACTTATCAAGGTCGCAGGCAATGCTCCTACCATCTTGAATGCCGAAACCCTTAGTGCGCCTCGTACACATCACGCCAGGCCAGCAATCTTTTTTCTCCAGCCAGAAGGAGACTGTCACTCAGTTTGCCGAGGATGGCGAGAGTGATGATGGCCACGATGACGACATCCACCCGGCCGGTATCGCGGCCGTCATTGAGCAGGAAACCCAGCCCCCGTGTCGCAGCGATCAGTTCGGCGGCGACCATGAACGTCCAGGCCAGGGAAAGCCCGTTACGCAAGCCGGTGAACACCCCGGGCAAGGCCGCCGGCAAAAGGATGCGCCGGACGGTCTGGGTTCCGCTCAGCCCGTAAATGGCCCCAACTTCGAGAAGTTTTCGATCGACGTTGTGAAAGCCGGAGAGCACACCGAGGTAAACCGGAAAGAAGGCGCCAATGGCAATCAGGCTTAGCTTGGGGCCTTCGTCGATTCCCAGCCACAACAGCAGCAGTGGAACCCACGCCAGCGAAGGAATCGCGCGCAGGGCCTGAAAACTCGGGTCAAGCAAGGCCTCCAGCCAGCGATTCAGTCCGACCATCGAACCGAGCACAAGCGCCATCAAAACCCCGGCCAGAAAACCGAGCAAGACGCGCAGGCTGCTGACGGCAACATGGGTGACAAGATCACCGGCGACGAGCATTTGTAAAAATGTGTCTGCGATTTGCGTGGGTGGAGGCATCAGCGTGGCGCTGATCAAACCGGCCCCGACGGCGACCTCCCAGAGCAGCAACAGGAGGCCAGGAAGCAACAGTCCTTCGGCCTGACAGACAAGCCCTAAGCAGAATCGACCGACCTTCAAAACTGAACGGACGAAAGTCCGGCCAACAGGATTGTGTCCTAAGACGGCAACTCCAGAGGATGTGTTCATGGTGTGTATTTAGCAATTAAAAAATGGATCGAACAGGCCATGCCATTACAAGCGACAACATTGCCTTTCTGCAGAAATCTCATGTTATGGACTTGAAAAGCGAATCCAAACGAATTTCTCCCACTATCCATATCTGCTTTTGGCATAAGAGAAGAGCAATGAGCTCAACCCTAAGGATTCGATATATCTAAAGAAACTTTTCTTCGTTCTCGAATGATTGGATCGTGGATACATTGCACCCACTAAGACATTTCCGATCTATTTCAGCCCATGGAGAACTGAATGAAACTTCCCGCCAATCTCTTTAGAATCGTCGCGACCACCACTTTACTGGCTGGTCTGATGACGCAAGCTTCCGCCGAATCGCTCAAGGTCGGCTATCTGCCGGTCACTGGCCACGCCAAGTACTTTGTCGCTCAGGAACAGGGCCTGTTCAAGAAGGAAGGCCTCGACGTCGAACTGATTGAGTTTCAGAACTCGGCCGACGGAATCAACGCGATTATTGCCGGCAAGCTGGATACCGGATCATTCAGTACCACTGCGCCCCTGCTCTTTTACTCCAAGGGCTCGGAAATCAAGATCATTGGCGGCATCATGGGCCAGGATGCCGCTGTCGTTGTCAGGCCGGAACTGGCCGGCAAGATTCGCAGCATCACCGATCTGAAGGGCAAGAAAGTGGCGACGGTCCGTCTCGCCTCGGGCGACGCCGTGCTGCGCGGTGCGCTCAAGGACGAGAAGATCGACTGGAAGAAGGATCTGCAGATTTTCGAGCTGAAGAATCCTCCCGCGGTGATCGAAGCCGTCAAATCCGGGCAGGTTGATGCCGGCGTCGTTTGGGGGCCGCATGACCTGCGTGCCGAACAACAGGGGCTGAAGATTGTCGTGCGGTCCGGCGATCTGTCTCCGGGTCACCCCTGCTGCCGGCTGGTCGTAACGACGGCCAAGCTGAAGGACGGCCCGGTGCTCGAGCGCTTCCTGCGCGCCCTGTTGCAGGCTGAAAAATTCGCCAGCGTCAATCGCAAGGAAACCATCGACTCGATCGCCAAGTACATCAAGCTTGACCGTGATCTCCTCGAGCGAGGCTATTACTCGCCGAATCTCGACCAGTCGACCGATCCGAACGTCAAAGGCGTACAGAAATTCTGGTTGTCGATGGTCGGTTCCGAATTCATTGAAGGCAAGCGTGCACTTGAGCCGATCTTTGAGCTCTCCCTGTACAAACGTGCGCTCGAATCGCTGGCCAAGGAAAACCCCAAGGATCCGTTCTGGCAGGTTCGTCTCAAGCAGTTCAATGAACGGGATGTCCTGTGACCACGACCAGCCACCCTGCTGACGCAAGACTTGCCCTGCACGGAGTCAGCTTCGCTTACGGCGAGGGCGATAACGTGCTGCGGCGGGTGACGCTGAATGTCCCCGAGGGAAGTTTTCTGACCCTGGTCGGACCCAGCGGATCAGGCAAGTCAACCTTGCTGCGCCTGATCGCCGGGCTTGAACAACCGAGCGAAGGCCATCTCGCCTGGAAGGGAATCGAGATCACCGCCCCGGGGATAGACCGGGCCGTGGTTTTCCAGAACTACTCGCTGTTTCCGTGGTTCACCGCGCAGGACAATGTTGCACTGGCGGTGGCCAAGGCCCATCCCGAATTTTCCCGCAGTGAGCGACGCGACAAGGCGCGGGATTATCTGGCCCGCGTCGGTCTCGCCGAAGCCGCGACGAAATACCCTTTCCAGCTCTCGGGAGGGATGCAGCAACGTGCAGCGATCGCCCGCGCCCTGGCGCTTGAAGCTCCGGTATTGCTGATGGATGAGCCCTTTGGCGCACTCGACCCGGTCAACCGGGGAAAACTGCAGGATCTGCTTCTTGAGGTCTGGCAGAGCACCAGCCCGCGCCGCACCATCGTCTTCGTCACCCACGACGTCGATGAAGCGCTCTATCTCGGCGATCGTGTCGCCGTACTCGGCGCTTCGCCCGGCCGTCTTCTCGCCGAAATCGACGTGCCTTTCGCGCGTCCGCGCCGTCGGGCCGAGCTGTTTGCTTCCGAAGTTTTCCACCAATACCGCGAAGACATTGCCGAGCGCCTCGACGCTGACGTGATCTCCGGACTTGCCGCCGTCTGAAGTGAAGGAAACCCCGATGTCCAAAGCCATTGCCCTTGATCAGGGCAACCCCCCTGCCGTGCGAAAAGCCCCCACCTTGCGCTGGCCGGCCTGGGAAGCCCTCGCCCTGTGGGCTTTCTTGCTGCTCGCCTGGCAAGCCTCGACCCTGGTCATCAATCAGGAGACCAACCCGCTGCTCCCGGCGCCGGCAACCGTCCTGCACGCCTTGTGGGAATCGCTGCCTGAACTCTGGAAGGGCACCATTTCTTCCTTCCTGATCCTGCTGCCGGGATACTCGCTGGCCGTCGTCGCTGGGGTCATCCTCGGCTTGGTGGCCGGGATCGTCCCCAGCCTCGGCCGGGCCTTCTTTCCCTTCGCCAAGGTCGTCGCCCCGATCCCGCCGACGGTCTATATCCCTTATGCCATCGCCGTTCTGCCGACCTTCCATCTCTCCGCCACCTTCGTCGTTTTCATCGGCGCGTTCTGGCCAATATTCCAGAATGCCGCGTCGGGGGCTCAGTCCGTCGAAGCACGCCATCGTGACAATGCCCGCGTCCTCGGTTTTTCGCGTTTCGAAACCCTGGTCAGGGTGATCTTTCCGGCCAGCCTGCCACACATCTTCGCCGGCATGGCCGTCGGTCTGGGCTTCTCGTTCATCCTGCTCACCGTCGCCGAATTGTTCGGCGCCAACGCCGGTCTCGGCCGATTTGTCCAGTACTACGCCGACTTTGCCGATTATCCGAAGATGGTTGCCGGCATTCTGTACACCGGTCTGATCACCTGGCTGGCGATGACCGGCCTCGACAAGCTGCGCCACCGGGCCCTGTTCTGGCTGCGCTGAAATGAATCACGCGTTTCTCCCCTTCTCCCGTCTGCATGCTCGGCTCGGCTCGGCGATCGTGCTGGCGCTGCTGCTGTGCGCCTCCGGCCCGGCGCTGGCTGCCCTGTTTTACGAGGCCGGGAAGAATCTGGCTTACGAACTGAAAACGGCCCGGCACGAAGGCCGCCAGCTCGCTGTTTTCTTCGAGCTGCCGGACTGCCCCGGCTGCCAGGAAATGAAGAAGCAGGTTTTCTCGGAGCCACGCGCCGAGAACAATTTCAAGCGCCGC
Source organism: Betaproteobacteria bacterium (assembly GCA_037139055.1). Taxonomy (GTDB): domain Bacteria; phylum Pseudomonadota; class Gammaproteobacteria; order Burkholderiales; family Rhodocyclaceae; genus Propionivibrio. The sequence continues at coordinate 23,857 of JBAXHE010000023.1, forward strand.
TACCGCAGCGTACATATTGATCTGGCGTCGTCCGAAGTCGTCGTTGACCCCCAGGGCCGGCGCAGCACGCCACAGGAACTGGCCCAACGCTGGAACATTGTCGGCACACCGGCGTTTGCCTTCTTCGCTGCCGATGGAAACCTGAACTACCGTCACGTTGGCAGCCTGCCCGATCCGGCTGACTTCATCAGTCTTGGCCGTTTTGTTGCCGAAGCCGCCTATGAAAACCTGCCGTTTGCCGAGTACCGGCTGCGTTACGGTCGCGCCCTGTTTGCTGCCGCCAGCCCTCTGGCGACACAAGCGCCTGACTTCGAGCTGCGTGATCAGCACGGGAAGATTCGTCACCTCGCCGATTTCCGCGGCAAGACCGTCGTTTTGGCGGTGGGCTACATGTTCTGCCCGGACGTGTGCCCAACGACCCTGTTCGAACTGAAGACGGTGCTTGGATCGCTCGGATCCGATGCCGGACAGGTGCAAGTCCTTTTTGCCACGCTCGACCCCGAGCGCGACTCAGCGAAAGCCCTGGGTGCCTACGTTAGCGCCTTCCACAAGAGTTTTATCGGCTTGCGCGGCAATGCCACCCAGACGGCCGAGCTGATTCGGCGCTTTTCATTGATCGCCGACAAGCAAGCTCCAAGCAGTGCGGGCTACTACACCGTGGACCACACCGCCGGCGTCTTCCTCTTTGATCGCCAGGGCCAGCTGCGTGGCTTCTCCCCCTACGGTCAGCCCCTCGATCTGCTGACCGCCGACCTGAAAAAACTGGCACGCGAGGGCCGAAGCACGGCCGTACAGCTCAGCCAACGATAACCCATCACTCAACCAGAACAGAATGACGACACATAAACTGATCTCCCTGCCCGAAGCCGTCTCTCGCTACACTGCTGACGGCATCCAGTACGCCAGTGGCGCTGGCCTGCCGGTCGGCGCCGACGCCATCGCCTTTGGCCGCGAACTGCTGCGCCAGGGGCGCAAGAACCTGCACGGAATTTTCCACTGCAACACCCAGCAGCTGAATCTGCTGGCGGCCGCCGGCGCCGTCGACAAAGCCGAATGCGGTTTCTCCGGTCTCGAAGTATTCGGTTTCGCCAACGGCTTGCGCCGGGCCGTGGAGAGCGGGCGTCTGGCGCTCGAAGATTATTCCAACCTGGCTATTCCACTGCGTCTACTGGGCGGGGCACTCAACTGGCCCTTCGTCCCGGCCACCGTCAACATCGGTTCGGACATTGCCTGGCGCAGCGCATTCGACCCCGAAACCTACCCCGCGACGCGCAAGATTCCGGAAATTACCGACCCATTTTCCGGCCGCACCATCGGCGCTTTTTCACCGCTCACTCCCGATCTTGCAGCCATTCACGTGACCATGGCTGACACCGATGGCAATGCCATCATGATCGGTACCGAGTGGAGCCGTTTCGAACTGTCGCGCGCAGCCAAGAAGGTGGTGCTGATTGCCGATCACATCGTCGACACCGACTGCATGCGCCAGTACCCCAACCTCGTACGCATCCCCGGCCTCATTGTCGAGGCCGTGGTGTGGTGGCCCTATTCGGCCTGGCCGCAGGGCTCGCCCGGCGTACATGACATCGACGAAGCGCACATGCGCCTGATGAACGAATGGCTGGCGACGGAAGAAGGCACCACCCGCTATCTCGAACAATTTGTGAACAGCTACGACAGCCTTGATGATTATCTCGCGCTGATCGGGGAGGACACCATAGAACGTCTGAACCAGAGTACAACAAGCTTTCTGCTCGACCCATATCGGAAATGGATCAAATCCAAAGAGGATATCGAGGCCTTGCTCCTGCTGAATAAATCAGAAGGGAGCGCCGCATGAGCACGACACAGGAAGCCCTGCCCTACACCCGGCAGGAAATGATGGCGATTGCCGCTGGCCGCGAAATTCGTGATGGCGAACTGGCCATCTTCGGCGTAGGCCTGTCGATGCTCGCCGGTTATTTCGCCCAGGCTTACCATGCCCCCAATGTGCGCTCGATCACCGAAGGCGGCGTCTTCGGCGCCACGCCGGTCGGTGGCCTGCCGTGGGGCATCGAGTGCAATCGGATTTCTTCCAATGCCGTCAGTTTCACCAACGCCATAGACGCACTTGGCTTCCTCGTCGCCTCCGGGCGCTGTGATGTCGGCCTGATCGGCGCCGCCCAGATCGACAAGTTCGGCAACGTCAATACCACCGGCATCTGGGGGCATGAAATCGGCGAGCGTTACACGCCGCCGAAAACCCGCCTTACCGGCGCCGGTGGCGCCAACGATATTGCCAGCGGTGCCAAGCGCGTGGTGATCATGGTCACCCACGAGAAGAAGCGCTTCGTGGACAAGGTCGAATACATCTCTTCGCCCGGCTATCTCGACGGCGGCGAGGCCCGCCAGCGCTATGGCTTCATCGGCGGAGGGCCCTCGGCCATCGTCACCACACTGGGCATTCTGCGGCCGCATCCGGTAAGCAAGGAGTTCGAACTGACGGCGTGGTTTCCATTCACCAACGTCGATGAGATCCGCGCCAGCACCGGCTGGGATCTGAAAATATCGCCACAGGCCCAGGTCTTTGAGCCACCTAGTCCTGAGGAACTCGCCGCGCTGCGCCGTGTCGATGAAACCGGCATGCTGAGAAAACACGCCTGATCCCTGCTGAAAAATCCTATTCAAACCACACCGGAAACGCCAATGAGCCAACCCCAACACGAACCCATCGTTCTACGCAACGACAGCAACGGCATTGCCTTCATCACACTCAACCGTCCGCAGGCGCGTAACGCGCTCTCACAGGCGATGATTGATACCCTGCAGTCTGAACTCGACGCCATCGCCGCCGATGACTCGATACACGTCGTCGTCCTCGCCGGAGCCGGCCCGGCCTTCTGTGCCGGACACGACCTCAAGGAAATCCGTGGTGCCGCTTACGGCAGGGAGTATGCCGAAACCCTGTTCGCGGCCTGTGGTCGCCTGATGCAGCGCATCGTTTCGCTGCCCCAACCGGTGATCGCCCGGGTGCATGGCATCGCCACCGCCGCCGGCGCGCAACTGGTCGCCAGTTGCGATCTGGCGATTGCCGCCGACGACACACGTTTTGCCACCCCCGGCGTGAATATCGGGCTTTTCTGCTCGACGCCAATGGTCGCGCTGTCACGCAATGTCAGCCACAAGCACGCGATGCAACTGCTACTGACCGGCGATCTCGTCGACGCCCCCACGGCGCTGCGCATCGGCCTGGTTAACGAAATCGTTCCCGAGAGCGAACTCGATTCTGCAGTGGCTGCCCTGGCCGGCAAGATTGCCTCCAAGTCGCGCCACACGTTGGCCGTCGGCAAGGAAGCCTTCTATCGTCAGGCCGAACTGCCGCTGGCTGAAGCCTACGCCTACACCCAGCGCGTGATGGTCGATAACCTGCAGGCGCGCGATGCACAGGAAGGCATAAGCGCCTTCATCGACAAACGCCACCCGGTCTGGTGCAACGGCTGAAAAATCCGTTGAACCACGAAGGTCACGAAGAGCACGAAGAAAAACAATAGGTTGAATTTCTTTGCTTGATCACCCATTGGCTGAGGCGACAGAACACCTTAAGCTCAAGATCCTCTTCGTATCCTTCGTGGTTAATTGAAATTACTAGGATCAATCATGAGCGACATTGTCACCCTGCGCCGCGTGCTGCGCGAAAACCGCACGATTGCGGTGGTCGGTCTGTCGGCGGACTGGTTCCGTCCGAGCTATTTCGCCGCCAAATACATGCAGGCACACGGTTACCGGATCGTACCGGTCAACCCGAAATACCCTGAGATCCTCGGCGAGAAGAGTTACCCGGATCTCAAGTCCATCCCTTTTCCGGTGGATCTGGTCGACGTCTTTCGCAAACCGCAGGACGTGCTGCCGATTGCCGAGGAAGCCATCGCCATCGGCGCCAAAGCCCTGTGGCTGCAAATCGGCGTGATCAACGATGACGCCCGCGTTCTGGCCGAAAAGTCTGGGCTGACCGTGGTCATGGATCGCTGCGTCAAGATCGAATACGCCCGCCTGTTCGGTGGGCTCAACTGGATGGGCGTCAATACCGGCGTCATTTCATCGCGCCGCCCTATCTGAAAAGCTGTTCTGAAAGGAATCACCATGGCCGACCATAAGTTCGGATTCGACACCCTGAGCCTGCATGCCGGGCAAATCCCCGATGCCGCGACCGGCAGCCGAGCGGTACCGATCTACCAGACCAGTTCCTACGTTTTCGACAGCCCGGAACACGCCGCTAGCCTGTTCAATTTGCAGACCTTCGGCAACGTCTATTCTCGGCTATCGAATCCGACGGTCGCTGTTCTCGAAGAACGCGTCGCGGCGCTGGAAGGCGGCCGTGCCGCCGTTGCCGTATCCAGCGGCATGGCCGCACAGATGATTGCGCTGCTCAATATCGTCGAGGCCGGCGATGAAATCGTCGCCGCACGTACGCTCTACGGTGGCACGCACACGCAACTCGACGTTAACTTCCGCAAGCTCGGAATCAATACCGTATTCGTCGATTCGGACGACCCAGAAAATTTCGCCCGGGCCATTACGCCCAAGACCAAGGCGCTCTATGCCGAAACGCTGGGTAACCCCTCGCTCAACGTGCTCGACATCGAGCGCGTGGCCAAGATCGCCAATGACGCCGGACTGCCGCTGTTCATCGACAACACCTTCGCTTCGCCGTGGCTGTGCCGACCTTTCGACTGGGGTGCGGCGATCGTCGTGCATTCGGCGACCAAATTCCTCGGCGGGCACGGCACCACGATGGGTGGTGTCATCGTCGAATCCGGAAAGTTTCCCTGGGGCAATGGCAATTTCCCCGGAATGACCGAGCCGTCGCCCGGCTACCACGGTGTGCGCTTTTTTGAAACCTTTGGCGACTTTGGCTTCACTGCCAAGTGCCGCATGGAAGGATTGCGCACCTTCGGCCCGGCACTGTCCCCGTTCAATGCCTTCCTGCTGCTTCAGGGGGTCGAAACGCTGTCACTACGCATGGAACGTCATTGTTCAAATACCCTTGCAGTAGCTAAGCACCTCGAAGCTCACCCCAGTGTTGCCTGGGTCAATTACCCGGGTCTGCCGTCAAGTAAATACCATTCGCTGGCACAGAAATACATGCCACGCGGCGCCGGCGCAGTGCTTTCCTTCGGCATCAAGGGCGGTGCTACAGCTGGACAGAAGTTCATCGACAGCGTCGAGTTTCTCTCGCACCTGGCCAACATCGGCGACGCCAAGACGCTGGTCATTCACCCGGCATCAACCACGCACCGGCAGTTGGACGAGGAACAACAGATCGCTGCTGGTGTCCCACCTGACTTAATTCGCCTTTCGGTTGGCCTAGAGACGCTTGACGACATACTCTGGGATATTGATCAGGCACTCGCCAAAGCGACTTAGATATTCACTGAAAAGAAAGAGAACGAGATCAGTCGATCGGTGGGCTGCCCTGTGGCCGAGGAGAAATCTTTATTCGCCATCACATTAGTTTATAGCGAATGGCCGTTCAGGCCGACCAAGAGACGAAGGTGCTGGCACTGGGAAGAGCAGCTACCTGAGTGGAGCAGTCATCTGAATGTTGAGTCGACATATAACTTGTCTGAATAGCTGTTGTTCTCATATTCAATAGCAACCATCTGCGCCAACCCTGTTTTAGGTTACGGTCGGATTGGTTGAATTCTTAAAAGCTCAAGTAAACTGCATCTTAATTTGCAAAGAATGCACTTCACGCAAATTGTATTAATTTGCTGCGTATAACGTGAATTATGCTAAATAGCAACCTTTGTTAAGGTTCTGATCTAAATACTTTGCATATCTCATCAAGCATTTTATACTTAATAATCAATAAGTTATTGTTGACCTTTCTTTCCTTATAGTCCATAATTTTTTCCAAGGCCAGATGTTGTGGCTGAGTTGGCAATCGGCATTGCCACGAAATGTCGTTTGCCTTTGGTTAAACGACATGGAGCAAATTGTGGAACGCTACCGCAATTGCCAGATAGCCGGATTCCCCTCGAGTGGTCCGCCTCTACGCCTACTTTCCGGGGTTGGCCAAGCGTCTCGTCCATGGATAATTCGTTGCCTACGTGATTCCCAACCACACTGCACTCACCCATTTTTTCCGGCCTTCGAACTGATTGACTGCTCGAAATCAAATAGTCGTTATCTCATTCGACCCAGGAAATACCTCCCATGCGGCCCAAGGAGCAATACGAGGATATCCGCAAAGTTCTCCACAATTATTGCCGCAATCCAGAAAAACCAAGTGACCGATGTCACCGTCACACAGCGAATCGAATACACACCATGCCCTCCAAAAAAAATAAATGGATAGCAGCAATGCCCTCCCCAATTGCTGCAAGCCAGCAAAACCAAGTGAGCGACGACACTCCCACAAAGCGGATCGAATGTACGTTTCTATTGAGTGACACACTGACCGTACGTTGCGAAATCCTGTTGCGGTGTGATTGGTGGCTACAGGAAAACCACGAGTTCTATCGCCGACTGGCAACCACAGCCCTTCATCGAATTCTCTCTGATCTGCCCAATAAGGGAAAAACCCCTATGTGAGGTGCGCAATGACACAAGCCATCGTTATCTATGTCCTCCTGTACGCCAGAGTTTCAACCGAACGCCAAGTTGCTAAGGACCTATCCATTCCGGATCAGCTAATACGAATGCGTGCATATTGTAAAGCTCATGGCTATGTAATCCTTGGTGAGTACGTCGAAGAAGGAAGATCGGCCACAGATGACAATCGACCGGCGTTTCAAGCAATGATCGATAGGGTAAAGAATGGCGACGAACCAATAAATGCCGTCATTGTTCACTCCTTCTCACGAGCCTTCCGCAATCTCACTGACTTAGCAATCTATCTGCGCGACTTGCGCAAAGTTGGTACTCGCCTTGTCTCAGTGACACAGGATGTTGACGACAATGCCATTGGCCGATTTGTAACGCTATTCTATGGATTAGTGGATGAAATGAACTCTGCCGAAAACGCAAAACATGTAAAACGCGCAATGCGCCAGTGTGCGTTAGAAGGCTTCCACACTGGCAGCAAACCACCATTTGGCTACAAAATCGAGGAAACCAAAATCATAGGCCGAACCGGATATCGAAAAAAACTAGTGGAAAACGAAACCGAGGCTGCCATCGTAAGAGAGATATTCGATCTTTACGAGGGCATTGGAACTGAAGGTCCAATGGGAATGAAAAAAATAGTGGAGTTCTTGAACAAGAAGTGTTTGTGTCGCGGCCAACATTGGCGGGTACAAAAAGTGCAAAAGATACTCAGTGACCCCGTCTATACAGGTGAGTTCGAATATGGAGCTCGTTCAGCACTTTCTCAGAAGAAGCACCAAGAGAAATGAGGATCATCATGAATGACAATGATCAGGATGGACCGGTTATCGTAAAGGTTCCGGTTATTATCGACAAAGACCGATTTTTGAGAATAGTTGTAAGGCGAACGTCGCGTTCGCCGAGGAATACTCCTCCTCTTCACGTAAACCCGAAGTCTCCGCTAACGGGCTTGTGTATTTGCGGTCTTTGCAAGTCACCGATGCACATTGCGACAGGAAAAAGCGGAAGGTATCGCTACTTGAAATGCAATCGGCGCAATTCTGTCTCTAATTCAAGTTGCTCAAGCCCTAACGTACCCTATGAGAAATTTTTGAGATTAGTCCTGCAAACCATCATAGATTACGTGCTTACTGAGAGTCGCCTAAGCGCCATTATTGAAGATTGCCGAAGGAATGTGGACAGTCTAGGTGCCAGTCAAAGCAATGAACGTAAACAGTTAACAGACCTTAAAGGGACGATAGAGCGCAAACTTAACAATCTTTACAAGTTCGTAGAAGATGGCAATATAACGATTGATCCCACTCTTAATTCCCGATTGAAAGGTTGGCAGGACGAACTTAACGAAGTAAGCCAAAAATTACGTACCTATCAGGTTCCGATCGCACTGCCGAAAAACATCCTAGATCAGATCGATATTTCAGCATTTCGCCTAGCGATTCTATCAATATTGGCCGATTCGAATTCGCCTGAAGCAAATTCCTTCATACATCTAGTTGTGCAAGAAATACGGATTTATTCTGACGAAGCCACAGTCACCGGGGCCAATTTGGGCGTACTGGAAGCATTACTGATACAAAAGAGGAACACTGCACCCGCAGTGCCCTCATTCATACCTAACTGGCGGAGAGAGCGGGATTCGAACCCGCGGTGGGATGTTATCCCACACACGCTTTCCAGGCGTGCGATTTTATAATCTACAGCCCAGTATTTGCAATACTTACATATGATATATAAAATATAAAATGATATACGGGGACAAATCCGGGACAATCAGAGTTTTCTAATATTTCTTACGGGGCGAGAAATGGCATCAATCAAACAGCGCGAAAGCGGCTTTTGGCAAGCGAAGATTCGGCGCAAGGGCTGGCCGCTCCAGTCTCGTACCTTTGAGCAAAAAGCTGAAGCGGAAAAATGGGCTCGCGCCATCGAGCACGATATGGACACAGGGGTCTTTCAGTCAGCCAGCGATGCGGAACGAACTACGTTATCCGACTTAATCAAACGCTTTGAGAAAGAATTCGCCCCTCACCATTACCGCGTTCGTGAAGACAAGAAGGAAGCCTGGCGTTTTCAGTGCGCCCGTCTAAGCGAAAGCCTTGGCGCTTACTCGCTGGCCGCGATCGATCAGAAAATTATCGCAAAATTCCGGGATGACCGGCTTAACGGCGGGAAGCGCAAAGCCGTCAGCGAAAGCACGGTTAGAAAGGAATTACATCTGCTGTCGAAGGTTCTTAGTTTTGCTGAGACAGAATGCGGCATCAACCTCCCTCGCGGCAACCCAGTGGACAAGATCCGCAAGCCGAAAGAAGGCAAGGGTCGAGATCGCCGACTGACCGATAAAGAATGGGGAAAATTAGAAGTTCAGTGCAGAAAGAGCCGCAACCGACATTTGCTTCCGGCTTTCACGTTGGCCGTCGAAAGCGCGATGCGCCAGGGCGAACTGCTTTCGCTTCGCTGGGAGGACGTTGATTTCAAGAACCGCTTTGCCCTACTCTCCGACCCCGAGAAGATCAAGAACGAAGAACCCCGAGCAGTACCGCTATCGAGCCGCGCTATAGAGGTGCTGACGCGCCTACCTCGTTCAATTGACGGGGTTGTATTCAACGTCGAACGAATGACGCTTTATCACGCGTTTATAGCAGCCTGCAAACGCGCGGGTGTCACTAATTACACATGGCACGATTTACGACATGAGGCGATGTCACGGCTGGCTGAACGTGGGGATTTCTCAGTATTGGAGCTGGCAGCCGTTAGTGGTCATAAAACGCTGCAAATGCTGAAGAAGTACACGCACTTGCAAGCCACGAAGCTGGCGGAAAAAATGGGATAAAGGTTACTATTTATTGCCGTCGAGATAATCCCTGATCGCGTCTCGCACCAACTCAACACCACGCCGTTGCTCTTTAACGGCCTAGGTTTTTAATTCCATGTAAATGGATTCTTCCAAATCTACTGAAAGACGAAACGATTTTGTTTTTACGACTGCGGCCAGCGCTTTTGTTTTTTCCGGATTGGTTTCGCCTTGTCCTTTAGTCGGTCGCTCAGTTGATAGTGCTTTCATCTAATTTCTCCTATTCTTATTAATACGTATTTGTGTAAGTACGTAATTGCGTATTTACGCACCTATAAGACCCAAAGCCTCTTTTGCCAATTGTCGTATCTCAAAAGCCGCTTCGTCAGCGCCTTGTTCTTTTGAGCAATCAGCGACCGCCAAGCCGGAGGCTGCGCTTGATGGATAAATCTGACGTTGATAAATCATTGTGTGCAAAATTGGCAAGTCGTAACCTTCTAAAGCTGCGACCACCTCACGCCCGAGCTTGGTGTTCTTGATTGCTCGGCTAATCACAAACCCTGCTTTAATCTTTCCATCTGTCACGTCGATTCGCGCCTTGATTAATTCGACCAAATCGGAAGCCGTGAAATTCACATCGCTATTAGCGAAGTTGTTTGTCTACTTCTCGGCCAAAACTGCCATTTATCCAGCCAGAATCTCGCGTCCGATTTGCGTTCCTAAGATGCCGGGCGAAAGTGCATACTTAAGCCTTCGATTCGGGAACCTTACGTCACTTTAATCATGCACAAAGCACAGCCAAACTCCGACTATCTAAAATCCGTCGAGGATGTATACGCTCCCGATCCACGAAGTAGTTATTCAGGGAACATCCGCATGAGCGAAGAAGAACGCGCTGCCATAGGCAAACACCACGCTGACGTCGATCAGTTCAAATTGGCAGCTTTGGTTCCTGACGAAGTTAAGGTTAAATTCGAGACCGCGAAAAATCTCTATCTGTACGCATGGTTTGTTTACCGTTTTTACCCAGTCTCAGAACATCATGCATTGACCTGTTTGGAACTCGGATTGCGTATGCGTTTTCCAGACCCATTACCCAAGAAGTACTGGAATAAACCGCCCAGCCGGAAACCCACTCTCCACCCACTGCTTCGCTTTGCCTCCGAGAGTGGATTTCTGCAAAACAAGGGATTTCGTCGATGGCATAAGCACGTAGAACAACATGCGCGTCAAAGATATGTAAATGACATTTTAAAAGAGATGACCGAACGCAATCTTGATCAGGTTGAACTTAATTATGAACAGGCAATTCCGAACGAACAAGACCAAAATTGGAATCTTCTTTCAGTCCTGCTGGAAGTGCTCCCGGAAATTCGGAACTCCTACGCTCATGGCAGCACTATGCTGCACGATCGAGTGCTTGGCACCCTTGAGTTGGTCAGCGAGATATTAAATCAACTGTTCGATCCGATTAGCGACAAGACCACCCTCTGATTCACACTTTGTACGCATCGACCCCGCAGGGTATCAAGCCTCTGGGCAAAGGCGCTTGGATCCCAGGTTTCGTAGCGGGGACGTCCGTCCGACTGGTTGGGCCATTTTAACAGCAAGGTCCTTGGCATTCTGTTTGGGATTATTGGCAGCCTAGCGTCCGCCTAATCGCGTGGTAGCTGAGAGCTTTGTTTTTCTGGCGCACGCGTAATTGCCGATAGGTTTCGGCGGTTCCTCTTTCAATAGAAATGTCGTGTTGATCTCAGATACAGAACTGATTGCTGATTACTACCTTTCTAAATGTGCGATTTCGTGGTAACGAGTGAACTCAATGTGAACTTGCCTCTGCTTCCAGTTCCGTACAAACGATCTCGCGAAATTGCCTAAAGACAATCCAATTGTTGTATTCACCGTTCCAGCGCCCGCGGTTACGGCAAACGGGTTCAATAACGGCCCGGACCTCTTCGTTGAACGGATGCCACACCACCATATCGCCAGAAGGTAGTGATCGAATATGGACGGACATACCGTGAATTCGTAGTGTTTTTTGCTCAAGCATGATCTTCTCCGTGAGTGATTGGAGAAGTCAGGTTAGGGGAGAAAACCCCTGCGTTATCGGGATACGGACGGTCTTGAACCGATTGCCTGACGGTTAGCTGCTAGAATTCAAACACAGTTGAGGGGATCAAAATGAGCGATCTTGGTGATCTGAAGAAGGAAGTCTTTCAACCGGCACCAGTCGAACTGATTCGATACGCGGCATGGTTCCTGCAATTCATAGATCAGGACCGTAACGCAGACTATCGTGACAAGCACTGGGGCCTACTACGCGCACTCCTTATCCAGCATAAGGCTGACTGGGAAGATGACGCTCCGGGTAAACCCATAGCGACTCAAGAACTTTGGCGTTTGGCCCTTGAAGAACGCGGTGAAGACACGAGCGACGCGAAGGGCAGCAAGGCTCGCAACCGCGTCAACGACCATTGGAATGACCTGCGTTCACGATTTTACGAATTTGAGGGACGATTTACCGATGCGGCGCGTAAAGCGGGTTTTACCGGCCTACTCTGGCCTGAAAAGCATCAATCGAGTGGAGGAACAAGCTCGACGTATTATCTTGCGTGGCGAAAATTTGGTGAGGCTGTAACGCAACCAGCGTTAGCCCAATCATATAAAGAGTTGCCCTTCGTCCTGCATTACCATGAGGATCAATCGAGTCTACGGTTTTCGTGGATAGGGCGCCTCCTTCTGTTACCGCTCCTTTTTAAGCATCACAATGCGACCACCGTTCGTATCGAAGGGCTACGACGATGGGTCCCCGCCTTGGGCCTTGGACTCTTGGCTCTGTTTGTCGGCGCGCTCGTAATCCTGGCTCTTATCCCTGCAGCTTCATCCAAATTGAATTGGAGCTTGGTCATCATGGCGGCAACCGTGTACTGGTTCTATCTATGCCCACTCGCCAGACTCTACGACCGCAAGATAATGATGGCGTCGCCACTGTTCTATCCATTCAAAAGCCGGGACTGCCAAGTTGAATTGCTGTGGGACGTTCCTACAAGAGAAGGGACGCACTCAAGTGCATACAACCTTCGCCTCGTGCGCTACGCCTCCGAGTGCCCACTGTGCGGTGGGAAGGTGTGGCTCGAAGATGGGGGTTTTGAGTACTTCAACCGTCTAGTGGGACGATGTTCCGAAGAGCCGGGAGAACATGTTTTCAGCTTTGATCGGAAACTACGGGCTGGCTACTGGCTAAGATCTTCAAGATGAGAATAGACTTCAGCCTTGGCAGATATCTTCATCTTTTCACATCATCGGGATACTTATCGGCCAAAACTGATATTGATTCATGGTTGCCATTACTTCCGTTTATAAACCTAAAGCGGTCGTATGACAATTATCAAGCTTGGTAACGCAAAGCTTCCACGAGCAGCCTGAAAGGTGGGAATGTCCGACGGCGCGTTGGAAAATAGAGTTGTTGCCCCGGAAAAGGGATGCGCCATTATCTTAATACTGGGACCAGCTTCGCTGAAACGATGTGCGGATCCATCATGTCTTCAGGCAGTTAAGAACCTCAACACTCCTGCGGCGTACAGCGGATCAATAAATGCTGAAGCCCGGTTCTGGCATTTTTCTTTTGCCTTGTAGATTGCCAGATAGATATTAATGATGACAAGTATCATCTGGTCAGTAACTTCAACTGCGCCGGCAACACAATGTTCGGTAAATCATACTTTTCGACGATGGTTCGGCGTGCATTCTCTCGAAGTGAAGAAAACGCCCCCATATGGCTCAGTACCTCGATGACGCGTGCGGCAATCTCCTCGGGTTTGAAGAAATCCACCAGCAGGCCATTCTCTCCGTCTCGAATAACTTCCTCGACAGGAGCAGTCCTGGAGCCAACCACCAGGCAACCCGCCGCCATCGCTTCAAGCATCGACCACGACAGCACGAAGGGATAGGTCAAATAGACATGCCCCCGTGAAATCTGAAGTATTTTCAGATAAACCGGATACGGCACCTTGCCCATAAAATGGACCCGGCTTAAGTCCAGCGAGTCACCCAGTTCGGCCAGCAGTTGTTGCCGATAGGTTTGCCCCTCCGGAAGACGCGAACCGTAGCTCACCTCATCGCCACCGACGATCACCACCTGCGCCTTGGGACGCGCCGCCAGAATGGCAGGCAGGCTGCGCATCAGACTCGGAAATCCCCGATAGGGCTCCAGGTTGCGCGCAACGTAGGTCACCACTTCATCACCGGCAACGAGTTCGATTTCGCTGTTCGGTAAACGCAGACGGGCGTTCATGTCCGGCTTGACGATCTCGGTGTCAATCCCGTCGTGAATGACGCGCAACATCGGGTGATAGCGTTCGGGATAACGTGATTTCTGCCATTCGGTCGGACTCTGTCCCAGGTCGCAGGCATCCAGTCCCAGCAGGTTCCCCAGATTTTTAGTCCGGATGCGTGGCCCGGTATCAAACACAAGGGGGGCCGACGGATCGAAGCCGACATCCGCCCCATCCATACGGTAAAAAAACTCGAAATAACCCAATAACGGCGTTTTCGGAAAAACGTCTTTCAAGTACCAGATTTCACCCCAGCCGTTATGTCCCACCATCACATCCGGGATGAAACCGGATTTCTTCAGAGCCAGCGCCGCCCGGGCAACGGCCTGGGCATTCAGTACGCCAGCTTCGGAATCCCGCAGGTAGGGATGCTGGTGGGGTGTCACTTTCCGATGCGGTTGATAAACCATCGTCTGGATGCCCGGCAAATTGACGCCCGAGCGCTGCGTGATGGCGATGACCTGATTGCCAGGATCGGACGCCAGATGCCGCGCCAGATGCAGGTACTGGCCGGGGAAATTCTGATGGACGAAGAGTATTTTCATGTTCAGTAATCGGCTGAGGCTAATGGGGCGTGCTTCACCTACCGCTCTCTCCCCGCCTCGTGCCAGGCCTTGCGTACCGGCGACAGTAAATACTCCATGACGGTGCGCGTCCCGAGCAGGATTTCGGCATTGGTCTGCATACCGGCACTCAGGGCAAAGCGTTGGGCATTCATTTCTAGATGCATGGCCCTGAGGGTGACCAGCGCCTTATAAACCAGAGGTTGGTTCTTGGCCGGGGTCTTGTCATTCGAGGTGTTTCCATTGCCGGTATTGTTGTCGGCCGAGTCGGCACTTACGTGTTCGACGACGCCTTCGACCATGCCGTATTTCTGGAAGGGGAAGGCGGCAAACTTGAGCTTCACCGGCTGGCCTTGGCGTACAAAACCGATATCGTCATTGCTGATCCAGACTTCGGCACGCAAGGTTTCCTCCTTGGGCACCAAGGTCAGCAGCACCGTACCGGGTTGCACGACGGTTCCCGTCGTATGGGTCGACAGATCCTTGACTACGCTATCCTGAGTGGCCTTGAGTTCCATCAACGATTGACGGTGAGCCTGCTTGGCGACTTCCTGCGCCAGCTTTTCGGCCTGACCGTGAACGTCATTGCGTTCAGTATGCAATTGGCGACGATAGTCGCTGTCGATCTGGTTCAGGTGCTTCTCCGATTGGGTGACGTAGGCGCGATTGGATTCGATCAGGTGGATTTGGTTACTGAGCTCCTGCTCCTTTTCAATGCGCTCACGCTTCTTATCGCTGCCCATCAGGGTGCCAGCAAAACCTTCCTTGACCAGTTTTTCGAAAGCCTTATCCTGCGCCTGGTAATGCGGCAGGACCTCAATCAGCTTGGCTTTGACCTGTTCGGCGGAAGCCAGATCAGCCCGGTAGCGGATCAAACGGGTCCGCTCTTCGGCCAGCGCGGCCTCCAATGCAGCGCGGTTAGCGCGATACTGGGCGGCGATCTCGCGGGCGAGCTCGGGCGGCAGATCCGCGTCGGGAATATAAGGTTTGTTGGCGAGTTCAGCATCGATACGCGCCACTGTGGCGCGTTTGCGTCGGTAATCCGCCTCGATGGCTTTGGTATCGGCTTCGCTGATCAGCATATCCATGCGCATCAGGACTTGTCCTTCTTTGACGGCTTCGCCTTCCCGGACGAGGATCTCCTTGACGATACCGGACTCGGCGGGCTGCACGATTTTGAGGTAGCTGTGCGGGATGAGTTTGCCTTCGGCCACGGCCACGATATCGAGTTGGCCGATCAAGGCCCAGAGTAGCAGGGCGGCGAGCAGGATGAGCAAGGTCCACAGGACTTTACGCCCCATCGGGTTGGGGGGTGAATCGGTGAGCCGCAGAAGCGGCGGATAGAATTCCAGCGGGCGTGGATCAGCCTGCGGCAAGGCGCGCTCGAAGGCACTCTGCAAGCGTTCGTAGTAAGAACGAAGCGCAGCTATCGGTATATGCCGAATTAAAGAAGCACACAGTTTTGCGAACATCGAACCCTCAATTCATCACGCCAGGATGGTGACCGTCCTGTGAAGTTACCCTGCTACGTACCGGTTGTTTTGAAGAACGTCCCTGCGACCCGGAAAGAGCCGCAGGGATTGCTCATTAACTCAGCTGTACGGTACCGTTCTGCAAGGTCGAAAGCGGCTGCAAGGTCTGGGCTTGATTGCCAAACTTGCTGTCGCTCATAAGGCCTTGCGTAGCGGTCATCCCGATCCCCGAGAGGTTGCCGTTCTTCCCGTACTGGTACGCCAGATCACCACCGATGGCGGCGGTATCCGATCCCGCTAACTGGAAGTTGGTCAGCGCATTGGTTAGTGCCCAGGAAGTCAGGGTGGGATTGGCCGCTCGGGCCGCATCAAAGGCCCCGGCCAGACCGGCGAAGTTGAACGCTTCCACCTTCTGGTCAAGCAACGGGTTGCTGCCCCCTGCACTGAATCCGGCCATGGCTTCGGCAATGACCTGCAGATTGACCACCGGCTTTGAGGGCGTGGCGGCATACCAGTTCTGGAAGGTGATCTGGTCGGTCGCTCCGACCTTGAGCACGAGGTCGTTGGAGGATTTAGTGAAGGAGAGATCGTTGTAGGCGAAATTGCCGCCGAGCGAGAGGGTGTCATTACCCGTTCCACCGTCGGAAAAGATGTCCTGACCGTCGCCCTTGTTGAAGAGAACGATGTCGTTGCCCGATCCGGTGACCAGCGTATCGTTCCCGGTGCCGCCGGCCATCAAATTATTTCCTGCTGCCCCGTTCAGGTAGTCGGCGCCAGCGCCGCCCAGGAAGGCGTTATTGCCTAGGGAGTCGTAGAGCGAGTCGTCGCCATCGCCCCCTTGCATGACATCGTTGCCGGCTTCACCCTCGATGTAGTCGTTGCCCGATCCGCCATCGACGAGATCGCTGCCGTCCGCACCGTACAGTGAGTCGTTGTCGGCTTCGCCGTAGAGGACATCGTCACCGGCATCGCCACCCATCTGGTCTGCCCCGTCACCGCCCCACAGGGTGTCGTTGCCGATTCCGGCCCAGAGGTTGTCGTTGCCCGCATCACCGTACAGCGAATCGTTGCCATCGTATCCGGTGAGGGTGTCGTTACCGTCGCCGCCATGGAGGGCATCGTTGCCGACATCACCCTGGAGATAGTCGTCGCCAGCCTCGCCCCACACCGTATCGTCGCCGGCATCTCCTCCCAGCAGATCATTGCCGTTGCCCCCGTAGATGACATCGTTACCGCCTTGCCCCCACACGGTATCGTTACCGTCACCGACGCTAATGGTATTTACGGCGTCGTTACCGACGATCTTGTTGACCAGCGCGTTGCCGGTGCCGTTGATGGCCGTCGCACCGCTCAAGGTCAGGTTCTCGACATTCGCCCCGAGCGTATAGCTGATGGTTGCCGTGACACTATCCGTCCCTTCGTTGGCGTTCTCGGTCACCACATCCCCGATATTATCGACGCCATACGCGTCGTTCCCGGCACCACCCATCATCGTATCGGCACCGGTGCCGCCGTTCAGGGTGTTGTTTGCGGCATTGCCGGTCAGCACGTTGTTCAGCGAATTGCCGGTACCGTTGATGGCCGAGGCGCCGGTCAAGGTCAGGTTCTCGACATTCGCTCCAAGGGTATAGGTAATGCTCGACTGAACGGCATCGGTTCCCTCGTTGGCGTTTTCGACAATCACATCGCTGCTGCTGTCGACCACGTAGTTGTCGTTGCCGGTGCCGCCGACCATCCGATCCGCCCCTGTGCCTCCATCCAGCAGGTCGTTACCGGCACCGCCGGTCAGGGTGTCGGCTCCGGCTCCGCCGCTTAATGTGTCGTTACCGCTGCCGCCGGTCAGAGCGTCATTGCCGGACGTACCCGTGAGGGTGAGGCCCGGATTCGACGCATTGACGGTCACGGCAAAGCTGCTCGAGACTGCGGCACCGGCGAGATCAGTGGCGATGACCTTGAGACTGAGGTTGCCGGCATCGCCATTGGCTGGCGTGCCGCTGAAGGTCCGCGTGGCGGCATTGAACGTCAGCCAACTCGGGAGAGCCGAGCCATTGGCCAGCGAAGCGGTCAGCGTGAGCGAATCGCCGATATCGACATCGGTAAAGGTATTGACCGGGACGACGTAGGTCAATGCCGTGCCTGCGGTAGCAACCTGCGCCGTCAAGGGAGTAGCGACGATCGGCGCATCGTTGGTGTTGGCCACCGCAACCGCAAAGGTCTGGTTGACGGATGCTC
>JBAXHE010000024.1:0-39134 GCA_037139055.1 Betaproteobacteria bacterium
GGATGAACGAGCAAATGGGCTGGCGGGCGCTGGTGCGCACCATGAAGCAGGAAGCACCGCACTGGGTGCGTACCCTGCCGCAGCTTCCCCGCCTGGCGCATCAGGCTCTGGCACGCGAAAAATCGGCCGAACTCGCGCCTATCCTGAGCCAGCTCGCCGCCGCCCAGCACCGGCAGAATCGCCTGCTGGCCATCATCGCCGCGCTGCTGGCAGTGATGCTGGTTTTTCAGTATTTCTAAAACATTGGAACCACGAAGAGCACGAAGGCCACGAAGAAAAGCGTAAATAGCTTTTTCTTTCTCTTCCCCTGCTTCTCTTCGTGCTCTTCGTGCACTTCGTGGTTAATTGCCTTTATGTCCTCCCTACCCAATCCTCCGCAGCGTGAAGCCATCCGCTATCTTGACGGGCCACTCCTCGTCCTGGCCGGTGCCGGCTCGGGCAAGACCCGAGTGATCACCCAGAAAATTGCCTACCTGATCGAGGAATGCGGTTTCAGTCCGTCGAACATCGCCGCCATCACCTTTACCAACAAGGCGGCCAAGGAAATGCAGGAGCGCGTCAGCCAACTGCTCAAGGACAAGCCGAAGGGGCTGACGATCTCGACCTTTCACTCGCTGGGCGTGCGCATCCTGCGCGAAGAAGCGACGGCGCTGGGCTACAAGCCACGCTTCTCGATTTTTGATTCGAACGACTGCTTCGGGATCATTTCCGACCTTTCGGGCACCGTCGACAAGGCGACCATTCGCCGCCTGCAGACCGTCATTTCGAACTGGAAAAATGCGCTGACCCCGCCCGATCTGGCGCTGAAAAACGCCGTGGACGAAACCGAGGCGCTCGCCGCCCGCGCCTACGCCAGTTATTCGGCGACGCTCAAAGCCTACCAGGCAGTCGACTTCGACGATCTGATCGCCCTGCCGGTCGAACTCTTTGACCGGAACCCGGAGATCCTCGGCAAGTGGCAGAACCGCCTGCGTTATCTGCTTATCGACGAATATCAGGACACCAATGCTTGCCAGTACCGCATGCTCAGACTCCTCGCCGGGCCGCGCGCGGCGTTTACCGCCGTAGGTGACGACGACCAGGCGATCTACGGCTGGCGCGGAGCGGACATCGAGAATCTGCGCGGCCTGCCACGCGATTACCCGAACCTCAAGCTGATCAAGCTGGAGCAGAATTACCGCTCGACGGTGCGCATCCTCAAGGCCGCCAACGCGCTCATTGCGCACAACGAAAAACTCTTCGACAAGAAGCTGTGGTCCGACCTCGGCCAAGGCGACCAGATCACGGTGACCGTCAGCAAGGACAACGAAAAGGAAGCCGAGAACGTCGTCATGAAGCTGCAGGCGCACAAGTTCGAGCATCGCGGCCAGCTCTCCGATTACGCCATTCTCTACCGCGGCAACTTTCAGGCACGGGCACTTGAGCAGCACCTGCGCGACCAGCGCATTCCCTATCTGCTTTCCGGCGGGCAGTCGTTCTTCGACAAGGCCGAAATCAAGGACATCACTTCGTACCTGCGTCTGCTGGCCAACAGCGACGACGATCCGGCCTTCATCCGTGCGGTCACCACACCCAAACGCGGCGTCGGCGGCGCGACCCTGGAAGCGCTCGGCACCTACGCCGGCGAACGCCATATTTCACTCTTCGCCGCCGTCTTTGAGGAAGGGTTTGCGCACCGGATACAGCCGCGCCAGCTCACCCCGCTGTTGGCCTTCTGCGAATTCATCAACCGCATCGAATACCGCGCCGCCAAAGAGCCTGTCGAGCAGGTGATGACCGACCTGCTGGCAGCCATCGGCTACGAGGCCTGGCTCAACGACGAGGACGACAAGCGCGTCGCGCTGACGCGCTGGAATAACGTGCTGGAACTGGTCAAGTGGCTGGCCAAAAAGGGCGAAGAGGACAGCAAGAATCTGATTGAGCTGACGCAGATGATTGCGCTGATCAATCTGCTCGACAAGCAGGAAGGTGACAAGCGCCCGGATGCCGTGCAGCTATCCACCTTGCACGCGGCCAAGGGACTCGAATTCAAACACGTCTTCCTGATCGGTATCGAGGAAGGCGTCCTGCCGCACCGCGAATCGCAGTCGCCCGACAAGATCGAGGAAGAACGCCGGCTGATGTACGTCGGCATCACTCGCGCCCAGCGCTCGCTGCACATCAGCTATTGCGAGAAACGCAAACAGGGCAGGGAGTTGATTCCCAGCGAGCCGTCACGCTTCATCAACGAAATGGGCAAGGACGATCTGCGCTTCTCGGGCGGCAAATCCGACACGCCGCCCGACAAGGCTAGTGGTTCGAACCGGCTGGCGGCGATGAAAGCGATGCTCTCCAACAAGGCCGGATAGAATGAGCGTCTTGGGATGTTTTTGCCGCAGCGAAGCTCACTCGGCTTCGCCGTAGCGCCTCCGATTATGTGTTTATAGGGCAGTGTGATCTAATATTGCCCGACTTAAGGTACCGACCAAAGACGCCAGGCTAGCGCACTAATAGCCGAGGCAAGGAGCTATGAAATGCAAAAAGGAACCCTGAGCGGAAGACCCTCCGACGGCTTGCCCAAAGTCAGTTGTATCGTTCCTGCACTTAACGAATGCAAAAACCTGAGAGTTCTTCTGCCGGCGCTGGAAGCCGTTCTTGATTCCAGAAGTTCAGCGTGGGAAATCATCGTCGTCGACGATGGCTGTACCGACGACACCCCGGAGTTCATGGCCGAGGTCACGTCCCGCCCGGGATTCCGTTACCTGCAGCTGTCGCGCAATTTTGGCAAGGAAGCCGCGCTCAGCGCCGGTCTTGAAGCCGCACAAGGCGACGTGATGATCTCGCTCGACGCCGACCTCCAGCACCCGCCCGCGCTGATTCCGGAGATGCTCGACAAATGGGCGGCCGGAGCCGACACGGTGCACGCCGTGCGCGCCCATCGCGAGGATGAATCGGTCATCAAGCGCTTCGGCTCGTCACTGCTGTACTTCATTCTGCGTCGCGGAACCCGAGTCAAAATCCCGGCCGACGCCGGTGATTTTCGCCTGATGGATCGCAAGGTCGTCGACGCGCTGATCAAGCTGCCCGAACGCACCCGCTTCATGAAGGGGCTTTACGCCTGGGTCGGTTTTAAGTCCGAGTCGATCGAATACATGCCGCCGGATCGCCTGCACGGGAAAACCACCTTCAATTTTCTGCGCCTCGTACACTTTGCCATTGATGGCATTACCTCATTCTCAACCTGGCCCCTGCGCGCACTGAGTCTGACCGGTGCATCTGTGGCTTTTCTGTCCTTTGCTTACGGTATTTTCCTGATTCTGGAATACCTTTTTGTCGGTAACGAAGTCTCCGGCTGGACAACCATCGTCACCGCCATGCTGTTCTTCTCGGGAATCAACCTGCTGGCTCTCGGGGTCATTGGCGCCTACGTCGGCCGCATCTTCGAAGAGGTCAAACAGCGTCCGCTCTATCTGCTGCGTCGTGAAACCGGTCTCGGCATGCAGCAAGCGCGCACAGGAAACAACGTACCATGAAGCGGTTCTTTTCTTCGCTCGGCGATCGCCTGATCGCTTTCGACTCGACACCCGTTTTCCTCTCCCTCTGTTTTGCCTGGCTATGCTTCACCGCGGGGTTCCGCCCCCTGACCCTGCCCGATGAAGGACGCTACATTGGCGTCGCCTGGGAGATGCTGTCTTCTGGCAACTGGCTGGATCCTACACTCGACGGCATGCCGTTCTTTCACAAGCCGCCGCTGTTTTACTGGATCACCGCCGCCGGCCTGAAACTCTTCGGCAGCATCGAGTGGGCCGGACGTCTGGCTTCATTGCTCGCCGGACTGGTGATGATCGTCTCGCTGCACGCTTTTGTCAGGCAGCACCGGGATAAGCGGACGGCCAATCTGGCCATCGCCATTCTGGTCACCATGCCCTTTTTCTTCGTCGGCGCCCAGTTTGCCAACCTCGACATGCTCGTCGCCGGAATGATTTCAGCGACCATCATTTCCGGAGCCAACGCCATTCTGGCCCTGCAGAAAGGGCTGCCGCACCGCCGCGCCTTGGCTTTCGCCTATATCTTCGCGGCGCTCGGCATCCTCGCCAAGGGACTGATCGGCATCGTGCTGCCCGGCGCCATCCTCTTTGGCTGGCTGATCGTCACCCAGCGCTTCCGGCTGATTCCGCGACTCTTCCCGATCTATTTGATCGTACTCTTTATCGCCGTGGTTGCGCCGTGGTTCTGGCTGATGGAAAAGGCGCACCCCGGCTTTCTCCATTACTTCTTCGTTTATCACCATTTCCAGCGCTTTTCCGAGACCGGTTTTAACAACCAGCGGGCCGTCTGGTTCTACCTGCCGGTGCTGCTGGCGCTGGCGCTGCCCTGGTCGATCTGGATCTGGCGGGTCTTCAAGCGGAATGTCCTGTTTGATCGTGAAGGTTTTGCCATTCGCAGCCTGATGATCCTCTGGCTGCTCGGCATTCTGGTCTTTTTTTCGTTGCCCAATTCCAAGCTGGTCGGTTACATCCTCCCGACCCTGCCGCCCCTTGCCTTTCTGATTGCTGAGGCGCTGCTCGCCTGGCAGCAAGAACGCAGTCACAGCTTTTCATCCCGCCCAGCCCTGGCCATCGGGGCCACTCTGGCTTTTGCGGCCACCTTCTGTGTCGCCATCATCCCGGCGGCCACGCATCTGGATTCGGCGTCGTTCAAACCGGCCAGCGCCATCGTCCTGCCGCAATTCCAGGCCGCCGATCAGATCGTGATGCTCGAAGACTATCAGTACGACATGGCGTTTTACCTCAAGGCCAGCAAACCGGCCTGGGTAATCAATACCTGGGACGACCCGGAGATTCCGAAATTTGATGACGGGCGCAAGGAGTTGTTTGACGCCGGCCAGTTCGACCCGGCGGCCAGGCAGAAATTTCTCATCCACGCCAGCCAGTTTGCCGCACGACTCTGTCAGGAGACAGAAGGCACGCTGTGGGTCTGGGGAAGAACGGATCGCGCGCAGCGCTTTGCCTTCCTGGAAAAGAACAACACGGTCTTTGCCGACGCCAGGATGACGCTATGGAAGCTTGATGCGGCAAGCCGCAAGGCGCTTACGATTTGTCGTTGAAGGCCCAGTAACGGCTGAAAACGAAGGTCATGAAGGCAATCGCAATCAGAATCAACGCCAGCAGAACGTAGTATGGAATATCGGTTAATCTCAGGAGACTGACAAACGCGACCTCGTTGATGGCAAAACCGCTGGCCGAAACCACCAGAAAGCGCCGGATCGCCGACCCGAGGACTTTTTGCTGGTGCCGGAAGGTCAGTAGATAATGCCCGGAAAACGAAACCACCACGGCAACTGACCAGCCGACCAGATTGGCCAGAGAAGGAAGAACATCGAGCCAGGCGATGCAAGCGACCGCCACTAGCCAGTGAGTTGCCGCTGCGGCGCAACCCACGATAACGAACCAGCCGATTTGCCTGAAAATTTTCATGACTCTGAATCAAACCCTATCCACATCTGATGACAACACACTGACGCCCGTCTGCCTCTGCGCCGACGACTTCGGCCTGACCCCGGGCATCAACTCGGGAATCATTGAGCTGGCGCGGATCGGGCGTCTTTCGGCGACCAGCTGCATGAGTACCGGAAGCCATTTTGCGCAGGAGGCACCCACCCTGCTCGATCTTCCGATTCAGACCGGACTGCATCTGAACCTGACCGAGCCCCTCGAAGGCAAGCGATTCTACCAGCCTTTGGCGCAGCTTCTGCGAAACAGTTACCTGCGTAGGCTCGATCCCGACGTCATTACCGGTGAAATTGATCATCAACTCGATGCTTTTGAAAACACGCTGGGCAGGGCTCCCGACTATGTCGACGGGCATCAACATGTACATCAGTACCCGATCATTCGCGATTGCCTGATCAAGGTGCTTGTGCGCCGCTATCCGCAGCATCGCCCGTGGCTCAGATCAACTGCTCCTGGCAAGCTGGCCGGACTTCCGCTGAACGATCAGTTCAAGGCCTGGTTCATCGGCTTTCTCGGTTCGCGTGCGCTGGGGAAAATAGCTGCTCAGCACCGTTTCCCGATGAACCCTTCGCTGCTTGGCGTTTATGGTTTGTCCGGGGGCGAGATCGGCTATCGACAGCTTCTGGAAAGCTGGCTGTCAAACGCATCGGCCAATGAACTGATCATGTGCCACCCGGCGCAAGTTGATGATCCATCGGACGCCATCGGCCTCCAGCGCACGGCCGAATACGCGGTTTTTTCAGGAAGCGACTTCCCTGCTCGGCTTGAACACCACGGCCTCATCTTGTCAAAACGGAGCAACACTCCCGGCTGAATCCGCACAGTTGAGCTTCGTTGCAGCTCGTGAAACTGGTACGATGCCAGCATGGTCGTCAGTAACGCACAACATGAAACCGCAATAGTCATCCGCCGCGATGGAAGTACGGCGGTATTTGTCCGTTTCAGAGCTGGCAAACTTTGCTGCGAACGACTGACCGAAAATGCATTCAGAACAACATGGCAGGAAAATTCTTTTCCTCTTCCCGAAACGCTGGAGCGTTTTTTCGAGCATGCCCAGTCCTTTGGTTGCACGCAGGAAGCGCTCAAGGGATTGGAGAAGCTCAGGGCGCGTGAGCGGAATTTCATTTCCAGCCTCTTCTGACCCTTCCAATACCTGAAATTAAAACAGCCCGGGGAAATGCCCCCGGGCCGTTTTAACGTCATACCGACTACAGGCGTTTAGTGACCGGACGAGACCACCGCTCCCAGACCGGTTTCCGAACGCACTTTTTGCGCCGGATACAACGAACGCTCGAGTTGCGCTTGCTTGCTGTTATCAAACTTCGATACCAGATAAATCGTCAGGAAAGCGGCCGACATCGAGAACAGCGCCGGTGACGAGTAGGGGAACAATGCGCTGCCTTTCGGATTGTGCAAAACCGCTTCCCAAACCGATGCCGAGAGCACGGTCAGGCCCACCGAACCGACCAGTCCAACGATTCCGCCGGCGACCGCGCCCTTAGTGGTGCAATCCTTCCACAATACCGACATGAAGAGCACCGGGAAGTTGGCCGAACAGGCAATGGCGAAAGCCAGCATCACCATGTAGGCGACGTTTTCCTTCTCGAAGGCGATCCCGAGAAACACCGCAACGATGCCGAGGCAGACCGTGGTGATCTTGGAGACACGCAGTTCGGCAGCCGAATCAGCCTTGCCTTTCTTGAACACGGTAGCGTACAGGTCGTGCGACACCGCCGAAGCACCAGACAGGGTCAGCCCGGAAACCACCGCCAGAATCGTCGCGAAAGCCACCGCCGAGATAAAGCCGAGGAAGACATTGCCACCCACCGCATTGGCCAGGTGGATAGCGGCCATGTTGCCGCCGCCCTTAAGCCCGTCATACACCGGATTACCTGCGGCATCGAGGACTGCCTTGCCGTCGATCATCTTGATCGCCAGGTAGGCCGGATCGGTCGATACCAGAACGATGGCGCCAAAGCCGATGATGAAGGTCAGGATGTAGAAGTAGCCAATCCAAGTCGTTGCCCAACCGACAGATTTGCGCGCTTCCTTGGCGCTCGGCACAGTGAAGAAGCGCATCAGGATGTGCGGCAGTCCGGCGGTACCGAACATCAGCGCCATGCCGACCGAAATCGCCGAAATCGGGTCCTTGATCAGTCCACCCGGCGACATGATCGAGCCATGCTTGGAGTGCACTTCAACGGCTTTGGTGAACAGAGCTTCGGGACTGAAACTGAACTGGTAGAGCACGGCCAGCGCCATGAAGGTCGCTCCGACAAGTAACATGACCGCCTTGATGATCTGCACCCAGGTGGTTGCCGTCATGCCACCGAACAGCACGTAAAGCATCATCAGCACCCCAACGATCATCACGGCATAGTGGTACTCGAGACCGAACAGCACCTTGATCAACTGACCAGCACCGACCATCTGGGCGATCATGTAGAAGGCCACCACGACCAGCGAACCGCACGCGGCAAAGACGCGGGTCGGAGTCTGGGCAAAGCGATACGAGGCGACATCGGCAAAGGTGAATTTACCCAGATTGCGCAGGCGCTCGGCCATCAGGAAGGTAATCACCGGCCAACCAACCAGCCAGCCGATCGAGAAGATCAGCCCGTCAAAGCCGCTGGTAAACACCAGGCCGGAAATACCCAGGAACGACGCTGCCGACATGTAGTCACCGGCAATCGCCAGACCATTCTGGAAACCAGTAATGCCACCACCGGCCGTATAAAAATCGGCTGCCGAACGGGTTCTTGATGCGGCCCATTTGGTGATGAACAGGGTAATCGCTACGAAACCGCCAAACATGGCGATCGCTACCCAGTTGGTCGCCTGCTGGGTGGTCTGACCAAGATCGGCACCAGCGGCGAGGGCCGCGCCGGCGGCCAGCATGCCGAGCGCCAGGAACAGGCCATTACGTATAGTGTTATTCATCATTTCTGATTCGCCTCCTTGATGATCTCAGCATTAAGCGCGTCAAACTCGGTGTTGGCACGACGCACGTAAATGTTCGTGAGGATGATCGTGATGACAATAACGCCAAGACCCAGGGGAATACCGACCGATGTCGTCATACCCTCGCCGATCTTGGTGCCCAGCCATTCCTTGTTAAAGGCAATCAGCAGGATGTAACCGTAATAAACGACCATGACGCAGATGGTCATGATGATGCTGTAGGAACTACGCGTATCTACCAGCTTGTGATACTTGGGGTTCGCTTCAACCCGTGCTGCGATGTCGTCCATGATATTTGTCTCCTCAGAAATGAGCCGTTATCGAGCCGGGATGACCGACTACGCCATCGACAATAAACACGGATTCTTACTCCATGCTTACTACGACCCATTCTCATTAATCAGAGAAAACTTGGGCGAACATTTGCCCCAAAGAAAAAGGCTGCCCCGGTTTCCCGAGGCAGCCCTGGCTGTAAATGCAGGTTCAACTTAGCAGCGGAAGCGGCTCACCAGTGTATTCAGCTCGTTGGCAATCCGTTCCAGATCTTCGGCGGTTTCGGCCGTCGATTTCATTGCTGCCGTCGTTTCCTCAACCATCGTCGCGATCTCCTCGACGCGCTGGGCAATGCTGTCGCTAGCGATGCTCTGCTCCTTGGTCGATTCAGCCACCTCGCGCACCCGCTCCAGCGTCGTCTGCGCGCCATCCTTGATCCGGCTCAGCGTCGAGGCAGCACCTTCGGCGGCCTGTACACCGGCAGCGACCTGCGGCAGCGCCGCATCCATAACGCCAACCACTTCAACCGTATCCGACTGGATGCCGGCAATCATCTGCTCAATTTCCACCGTCGCCAGAGACGTCCGCTCTGCCAGCTTGCGTACTTCATCGGCAACCACCGCAAAGCCACGCCCCTGCTCACCGGCACGCGCCGCTTCAATCGCTGCGTTCAGCGCCAGCAGGTTGGTCTGTCCAGCAATATCCTTGATCACGCCGGCAATCGACGAAATCTGATTGGCGCGCTCTTCGAGCTTGCGAATCCGGCCCGAGGCATTATTCACGCTTGAAGCGATCTCGTTGATCTCATGGCTGGCCACCTGAATGCGGCTGAAACCATCTTCCGACAAAGCGACCGACTCCAGCGAATTGCCTTGCGTGTCTTTGGCGCTATCGGAAATGTGGTTGATGCTCACCGTCATTTCCTCGATCGCCGCAGCCATCGACGAGGTGGCATCAGATTGTCTTTCGGAGGCAATCGCCACTTCACGCGACGCCGTGCTGATGCGCTCTGCGCCCTGCGTCAGCTGAACCGAACTGAGGCTGATCTCGTTGAGCATCTTGCGAATCGAGTCCACCATGTCGCGCATCGAATCGAGCATGCTGCCCTTGGGTGCCGGGGGAATGTTTCCGGTCAGATCACCGGCCGCCACCTGCGACATGAAGCCGATAGCCACCGCCGGCTCACCGCCGACCTGACGAATCACGCCACGGGCAATGACAAAGCCGAGGAAGGCGATCAGAGCAATGATCAGACCGGCAATGGAAAGATCGAGAACCAGGCGGGTCTGAAACTGCTCATCAATATCGTCAACGTAGGCACCGGAAGCAATCATCCACGACCACGGTTCAAATGACTTGATGTACTGAAGCTTGTCGAAGACCTTATCGGCCTGGCCTGGGCGCACCGACAAGGTGTTCATGTAAGCACCTGACGGATTCTGCTTGCCGGCAGCAATCATGTCCTTCCAGGTGTAATTGCCTTTCGGGTCCTTGACCTTTTCGAGCATGTTCTGCCCGATCCGTTCCTTGACCGCATGGCTTACACCGACACCCTCGACGGTCACGGCAAAGATGTATTCGGTCTTGCCATCCTTGCCGCCGTAGCGGAACAGATTCATCGCTTCGGCCGCCGCTTTCTGCGCCTGTTCGCGGGTCATCGTTCCAGCCACTTCCTTCGCCTGATACGTCGCAACAGTCGAGTAAGCCCCCTCAACGACCGAGCGGATAATGTCCTTGCGCCCGTTGATCAGATCCTGCTTCATCTTGAAAGCAGAGACCACCGTCAGGCTCAACAAGCCGACCAATGCCGCAATAACCAGCAAGGAGATTTTGGTTCTTAATTTCATTTGATCAATCATTTGTCCACCCTAGAAGTGTCTTCAAGCTTAAATTCCGCACCATCTTTCCCATTTCACGTCACGCGCAGACCGAAGGGAGGAGGTAATACCCGTATTCTATAGTCTTCAACGGCAACATGACAGAGATCAAGCCCCGCCTCATCGATATTTGTCACGCTGGAGAGATCAATTTCGACGACGCCGATTCGCGTCAGGTTATACATGAAATCGCTGCGCAATCCAGCGTTCAGCCCACCGGCAATGCGCATCACCTTACGCCCCTGGATGTCATTGATGCTCAGCATCGAAGCGGCGCCTTGCGCCAAAGCCTGGTCAATCGCGTCCTGAATCAACCACCCACTGATCGGCCCGGGCTGAAAACGTGCGCCGAAACAATTACCGACCTGGTTGACGACCGTGGCGGCCATGTCGATCAGCTGTGAATCAATCACACGGAATTCGCAGCCGAAAATTTCGCCCACCCGCAGTGGCAGTTCAGTGCGCACCATCAAGCCTCCCAGCGACAGATTCTCCAGCGTGCCGGTACCGGCACATCCGGACTGACCGAGGCGGACCACCGGGCAGGTATTGAAACGAATGCGTTGATGGCGACGTTGCTCTTTCATGGCACACCCGGGTTATGATCGGCTTTTGGCATACTACATCGATCACCGTCTCATGACACAACCGCGCAGCGCATTTCAGTCTTTTCGCATGCAGTTTCTTCTGCTTCCCGTTTTATGGGCTCTGTCATCCGCTCCTGCGACGGCAGGCAGCGAACTTCCGGCTTCGGTGAGCAATGCCCTCAAGGAAGCTGGCATTCCCCTGAGCAGCACGGCCATTGTGGTACAAGGCGTCGACAGCAACCAGCCGCTGATCAGCCACAACGCCGGGCAAGGGATGAATCCGGCTTCGGCGATGAAGCTGGTCACCACCTACGCGGCCCTCGAACTGCTGGGCCCGGCGTTCACCTGGAAAACCGTGGCGCTAGCCGACACCGCGCCGATTGACGGCATCCTTGAAGGCTCCCTTTACCTGCGCGGTAGCGGCGATCCACGCCTCGCTCTGGAACAGTTCTGGCTGTTGTTGCGCCAGTTGCGCTCGCGCGGCATCCGTGAAATCCGTGGCGATCTGGTTCTCGATCGCAGCGCCTTCGCTCTTCCCGCGCACGACCCGGCGGAATTCGATAACGAACCACTGCGGCCTTATAACGCCGGGCCGGACGCACTACTGATCAATCTCAAGAGCCTGCGCCTGACCCTGCACCCCGATCCGGCGCGGAAAACCGTCGAGGTTATCCCGGAAACCCCCAGCGACGATCTGCGCATTGCCAACCGGCTCAAGCTCGTCGAGGAAAGTTGCGGCGACTGGCGGGAAAAACTCAAAGCCAGCGTCAGCAACGGCAGCATCGATCTGTTGGGCGCGTTCCCCGCTGCCTGCGGGGACAAGGCGCTACACCTAGCCCCGTGGTCCGCTGACGTCCAGGTCGACCGACTGTTCCGCTCGCTATGGCGAGAACTCGGCGGAACGCTGAGCGGCACAGTCCGCGAAGGCACCACTCAAGCACAGGCGCAACCGGTCGCAGTTCAGGAATCACCGCCTCTAGGCGAAGTGGTGCGCGAGATCAACAAGTACAGCAACAACGTGATGGCCCGACAGCTTTTTCTGACCCTTGCCACAGAACGTCCGGCCACCCCCGAGGGCGCCCGTCGGCGTATCCGTGAGTGGCTGAACAGCAAGGAACTGAAACTGCCCGAGCTGTCCCTCGACAATGGTTCCGGACTCTCGCGCAGCGAACGCATTTCCGCTGATGGTCTGAGTCAGTTACTGCTGGCCGCGTGGAAAAGCCCGGTCATGCCCGAGCTGATGTCGTCGTTGCCGCTGGCCGGCATTGATGGCACGCTGAGAAAGCGGCTTGGCAACTCGGCCGCCACCGGACGCGCGCATCTGAAGACCGGCTATCTCGAAGGCGTACGGGCGATTGCCGGTTATGTCCTGGACAGCAATGACAAGCGCTGGGTGGTGGTCTTCCTGATCAACAGTCCGAAGTCCCGTCTGGGAAAACCAGCCATGGATGCCCTGCTGCGCTGGGTCGCCGAACGCTGACCTTAGAGCCGAGCCGGTCGATAGTCGCGGAGGAAAGCTTCAAACTCCACCGCCGGCATCGGTTTGCCGAAATAGTAGCCCTGCACCTCGTCACACCCCTTGCTGCGCAGGAAGGCCAGTTGCTCGGCGGTCTCCACGCCCTCGGCAATCGTCTGCAGGCCGAGGCTTCGCGACAGACCGATGATGGCATCGACGATGGCCTCATCCTCCGGGTCGCGAGAGATATCGCGCACGAAAGACTTGTCGATTTTCAGCTTGTACACCTTGAAGCGCTTGAGGTAACTGAGCGATGAATAGCCGGTGCCGAAATCGTCGATCGACAGACGAATTCCGCGCTCATGCAGCAGGTTCATCATTTCGATGGCCGCCAGCGGATCCTCCATCGCCACCCCCTCGGTCAATTCCAGCTCAAGGTATTTGGCGGGAAGATCAAATTCATCGAGGACATTCGACACCAGCAAAGGCAAGTCGGCCTGCCGAAACTGAACGGCTGACAGGTTGACGGCCATCACCATCGGTTTCATTCCAGAATCTATCCACTCTTTCATCTGCGCCACAGCCGCCCGTAAAACCCATTCCCCGATCGGCAGAATCAGGCCGCTATCCTCGGCAACGGGGATAAAATCCGCAGGAGAAACCGCACCCAACTCTGGATGCGTCCAGCGCAGAAGCGCCTCCACGCCGATCACACGGTTGCTTATCAGGGCGATCTGGGGCTGAAAATACAGCTGTAATTGATTGTTTTCGAGTACCCGGCGCAAGGCGTTTTCCAGTTGCAGCGTGCGCTCCGAACGCTCCTGCATTTCTCTTGTAAAGAAGCGGTAGGTGTGGCGTCCGCTTTGCTTGGCCCGATACATCGCCGCATCGGCACACATCGACAGGGTTTCATAAGAGTCCCCATCGAGTGGGTACATGGCGATGCCCAGCGAAGGGGTAATGGTCAGTTCATGCGGCTCGATCGAATAAGGACGGGAAAGCGTCTTCAACACTTTTTCCACAACATGGGTCGCACCATCGGCATTGGCCCCCGGCAAGACCATGATGAATTCGTCGCCACCCAGACGCGAAACGGTGTCTTCATCGCGCAACGCCGATTTCAGCCGCTCAGCTACCTGAATCAGCAGTTGATCGCCGACGCGGTGTCCGAGAGAATCGTTGACGTTCTTGAAACGATCCAGATCGAGAAAAACCAGCGCCAACGACTGGTTGTTGCGGTCCATGCGGCTGATGGCCTGGGCCACGCGATCGGCCAGCAGGCTGCGGTTGGGCAACCCGGTGAGCGCATCAAAGTGCGCCAGTTTCTGGATATGTTCCTGACTCGCCTTATGTTCGGAGATGTCGCTGGCGACAACGACATAGTGACTGACGACACCCTGCTCATCGAGTACCTGACTGATCGATAGTAGCTGGGGAAATACATCGCCGTCCTTGCGCCGATTCCAGAGCTCCCCCTGCCAATGCCCGACGCTTCGAACGGTATCCCACACAAACTGGAAGAAATGCGCATCATGAACCCCCGAAGACAGCATCCGCGTATTCTGCCCGACCACTTCGTCGGCCGAATAGCCGGTCAGGGTGGTAAACGCCGGGTTGACCATCAGGATGCGGTGCAGAGCATCGGTAATCACCACCATTTCCACACTGTGTTCGAAAACCGTCGCCGAGAACCTAAGCTGTTCCTGGGCCTTCATGCGTTCGGCCTCCCTGGCAAACAGCCCGAGGGCAAAACTGATATCCGTCGCCATTTCAGTCAGCAAATTGCGGATCGACTCATCAAAGGCGTTGAGTTCGCCCGAATAGAGCCGCAACGCACCGATCACGACACCATTGCGCGTCAACGGCAAGGCCGCCGAGGAGCGCCAGCCTTCGAGGACTCCACGATCATGCCAGGGGGCGGTGATCGGGTCATTGACGAAATCCTGAACCCACACCGGCCGCCCTTCGCGGAGCGCCGTGCCGGTTCCGCCTCGCCCATAGGGATGCTCGGCGTCGGCTGAAACCGGAACCTCGCCCAGATGGACAATTTCTTCGCCGAAACTGGCGACCGTCCGCAGCACCCGGGAATCGTGATCAATCAGACTGATTCGGGCCAGCTTCATGCCGCCGTGCAGCACCGCCGAACGGCAGATCAGCGGAAACAATTCTTCCTGGCAGGTGGAGCGTACGATGGCCTGGTTACACTCGCTGAGGGCCATGTAGATTTTGCTCAGTCGCTCAATTTTCGCATCCGCCAGTTTTCGTTCGGTGATGTCCTGAACGGTGGCAAAGTTATATTCCAGTTCTCCCTCAATGTTACGCACGCATTTGACATCGAGAAGCGCGTAGACTGTGCTGCCATCCTTGTGAAGAAAACGCTTTTCCAGAACGTAGCCATCCGCTTCGCCACGGCTGACCTGATCGATTTTGCTCATGTTTTCAGCCAGATCATCGGGGTGAGTCATTTCCGCCCAGGTCATCGACATCATTTCCTCACGGGTATACCCGAGAATTTCGCACAGGCGGTCATTGCATTGAATCCAGTGCTTTGAATTCGGCGAACTCATGGCAATGCCGATGAACGGCAGGTCATAGAAACTCCGCAGCAAACGATCCGATTGGGCCTGCACGCGTAAGTCGTAGACCCGCTGGCGCTGGCGCCAGAGCAGCAGCATGACTCCACTGAGAGAAACGACCGCCAGAAAAGCGATCAGGCCGACCCAGAACGCCAGATCATGCAGCGGCGCCAGCACCTCGTCACGATCCATTTTGGAAATGATCATCCAGCCGGTATCGGCGACCGGACGATACGCCGCGAACACCCGGACACCCCGATAATCGATGCCCTCTCCCTCCCCGTTCTGCGCCTCCTGCACGGCCTTCACGCCGAGCAATTCCGTCCGGGCCATCGGCAAGCGCAAAGACAATGCTGGTCCCTGATGATGACGCAATTGGTTTAAGTAAAGCAGGGTTTCACCATCGCGACGTACGAGCAGCGTTTCGCCGCTGGCACTTGAGGTCGGCCAGCTCTGGATATAGGGAAACAGGAAGGCATCCGGCCGGACGTGCAGGACAACGGCCCCCAGCGGCTGGCGTACGTCGTGATCAAAATGGATTAGCGGCACGACAAAGCCCAGGCGTATTCCACCGTCCTCATCGGCAATAAACTCGCTGAATTGAGGGAGTCCCGTAGCAAAGGCCTTCGGCAGGATTTTGATGATTTCCGCTTCGACCAGCGACACCCGGCCCAGCGCCACCAGGGAGCGCCCTTCCGGATCAATCAGCATCGCCGACTCGTACTGCACCTGATCGACGGCCGAGTTCAGACTGTCACGTACCGCGTCGCGCAGCGGCTTTTCGTCAGAGCGCTGCAATGCGGCCGCCCGTCTGAGCAGAACCTCGGACGACATGAGCACGACACTGTCGTTGTAGCGCTCGGACAACCAGTTTTCCAGCTGACTCGACTTGAGTTCAGCGATGGCCTTCAGATTAGCAAAGGCCTCGCGTTCGATTTGCGGCCCATGCAATTTGACGACGACAAGAGCGGTCAACGGCACCACGCCAAGCAGGGCCAAAAAAGCCATGACCAGCCCGAGCCGTCGGGGTGACCTCATCGCCGCCGCTCCCACCGAATCCCAACGCCAAACGCGACAGCAGCGCGCGCATCGCCCTCGTGTTCCAGGCGACGAGGGGTGGCAGCAGAGGTCCGTAACTGAATCATGGTGGTCAGTATGTCTTCACAAAAGGTTCATCGTCACAAGCCATGTCTTTGCTTCCATCAACCGGGTTAAAGACCGAGGGAATCCCATAATTCATCGACCCGCTGTTTGACAGCCGCGTCCATGACAATCGGCGTTCCCCACTCGCGGCTGGTTTCACCTGGCCACTTATTGGTCGCATCGATTCCCATCTTACTACCCAGGCCAGCCACCGGGCTGGCGAAGTCAAGATAATCGATCGGTGTATTCTCGGCAATCAAGGTATCACGTGCCGCGTCTACACGAGTGGTCATCGCCCAGATGACTTCCTTCCAGTCGCGGATATTCACATCGTCGTCGACCACAATGATGAACTTGGTGTACATGAACTGGCGCAGGAAGCTCCAGATGCCGAACATTACTCTCTTGGCATGCCCGGGATACTGCTTCTTGATGCTTACCGTCGCCAGACGATACGAACAGCCTTCCGGCGGTAGGTAAAAGTCGGTGATCTCGGGAAACTGTTTTTGCAGCAGGGGGACGAACACCTCATTGAGCGCCACACCGAGCATTGCCGGCTCATCCGGCGGCTTGCCGGTATAGGTGCTGTGGTAGATCGGATCGCGGCGCATGGTGATGCGATCGATGGTAAACACCGGAAATTCCGCCTGCTCGTTGTAGTAACCGGTGTGGTCACCGTAGGGACCCTCAAGCGCCGTCTCGGCTGGATCGATGAAGCCTTCGAGGACGATTTCAGCCGACGCCGGAACCTGTAAATCCGAACCCAGACACTTCACCAGTTCGGTTTTTCCGCCGCGCAGCAAACCGGCAAACTGGTATTCGGATAAGCTGTCAGGCACCGGCGTGACTGCCGCCAGGATAGTCGCCGGATCAGCACCCAACGCCACCGCCACCGGGAAGGGTTGTCCGGGGTTCTTCAGGCAGTGGTCACGAAAATCCAGCGCGCCGCCGCGATGAGCCAACCAGCGCATGATCACCTTATTGCGACCAATTACCTGCTGACGGTAGATACCGAGATTCTGGCGCGGCTTGTTCGGCCCGCGCGTCACCGTCAATCCCCAGGTGATCAGCGGCGCCACATCGCCAGGCCAGCAGTGCTGGATCGGCAGACGCGACAGGTCAACCTCGTCGCCTTGCCACACCACCTCCTGACACGGCGCCGACGACACCACCTTGGGCGCCATGTTGAGCACCTGTTTCAACACCGGCAGCTTGTCCCAGGCATCCTTCAGACCTTTGGGCGGCTCCGGCTCCTTGAGGTAGGCGAGCAGCTGGCCGACTTCGCGCAGCGCATCGACCGATTCCTGCCCCATGCCCAGAGCGACCCGACGGGCCGTACCGAAAAGATTGGCGAGCACCGGAACCGTATGCCCCTTGGGTTTCTCGAAAAGCAGCGCCGGGCCGCCAGCGCGCAGCACCCGGTCGCAGATTTCGGTCATCTCGAAACGCGGATCAACCTCGACGGAAATCCGCTTCAGTTCGCCCATGCGTTCCAGTTGCGCGATGAAATCGCGCAGATCATGATATTTCATCGTTCAGCCCATCCCGTTTGCCACAGGTAATCGAGAGCGATGCCGGCGAAGAGACAGGCACCGATCCAGTTGTTATGCAAAAACGCCTTGAAACAGCGCGCCGGATCGCGCTCGCGGATCAGCGTGTAGTGATAGGCAGCAATCGCGGCGGCCACACCCAGACTCGCATAGAACACTCCGCCGCGCTGCAGCGAATAGCCGACATAGCCGATCAGCCCCAAGGTCACGGCATAACACAGCATTACCGCCGCCACGTCAAAGCGACCAAAGGTAATGGCCGAAGTCTTGATGCCTATTCTCAGGTCATCATCACGGTCGACCATCGCATACTCGGTATCGTAAGCCATGGCCCAGAACACATTGGCCAGCAACAGCCACCAGGCCACTGCAGGAATCATGTCGAGATGTGCGGCATAGGCCATCGGAATACCGAAGCCGAAGGCCACGCCGAGATAGGCCTGAGGAATGGCCAGGAAACGTTTGGTCAGCGGATAACTGGCGGCGAGAAACAAGGCCACCACGGACAGACCGACGATGCTCCAGCTGCGTAAGGGGATGATCAGACAGAAGGCGCAGATTGCCAGCGCAAAGAAGAGCAGCAGCGCTTCCTTCGTCGACACCTTGCCCGCGGCGATGGGTCGTTCTTTGGTGCGCGCCACGTGCGGGTCAAAATTCCGGTCAGCGAGATCGTTGATCACGCACCCGGCCGAGCGCATCAGCACGGTACCGAGTACGAAGATCCAGACCACCGCCCAGTTCGGCTGACCAAAAGAAGAAAACCACAACGCCCAGAGCGTCGGCCAGAGCAGCAGCAGGATACCAATTGGCTTGTCGAGCCGCATCAATCGCTCATAGAGATCGATGCGCTCACGCAGTTTTAGAAGGTCGAGTGGCATGGCCGGTATTCTAGCGATTTAAGGTTTCATTGCGGGTTGAACATTTCAACGACGGCTGCTTCGATTCAACGGCAACCAGGCGATAAAACTGAGCAAGAATTCCGGAACAGCACAGAAAATATAGATGGCTGCCAGCGCATTGCACAGCGCCGCCAGCGCGAACAGCGCCGGGATCGTCATGCCGCGACCAAGCAAGCTAGCCGCGGCCAGCGCCCCGACGACCATGAACAGGGCATTGAGGATGTTGTTGGTGGCGATGATCCGCGCCCGATGCTCGACTTCGCTGCGGCTCTGGATCAGTACGTAGAGCGGTACGATGAAGAAACCGCCAAACACGCCCAGGCCAAAGAGGTCGAACAGCACACGCCAGACTTCCGGCCAGGCCAGCAGGTCGGACACGGCCATTGGCACCACTGTAGGCAAGGTCGACGGCGAAGCGAAATACAGATCGACGCCGAACAGCGTCAGACCGATTGCCCCGAAGGGAACCAGGCCGATTTCAAGATGTGGGCCGGAAAGCCGGTCGCACCACATCGAGCCGACGCCGATGCCGACGGTAAAGATGGCCAGCAGCAGCGTGACCGACGTCTCGTCGCCGCCGAGGACATTCTTGGCATAAACCGGGAACTGCGCAAGAAACAGCGCACCATAAAGCCAGAACCAGGAGATCCCGAGGATCGCCACAAAGACCATGCGTTGGTGGCGGGCAAACCCGATATTGCGCCAGGTTTCGGAAAACGGATTCCAATTGACCACCAAATCGGGTACCGGCGCAGCGGCTTGGGGAATACGGCGACTGGCGAGAAACCCAGCGGCCGCCACCACCAGCCCGGCCCCGGCAATCCATCCCGGATGGCCGCCGATGCCCGCCAGCAATCCGCCAGCCAGGGTACCGATGAGGATGGCGACAAAGGTTCCTGATTCGACCAGCGCATTGCCGCCGATCAGTTCATCCTCGCGCAAGTGCTGCGGCAAGATCGCGTACTTCACCGGCCCGAACAGGGTCGAATGCAGACCGAGCAGAAACAGCGCAGCAAGCAGCACGGCCAGGCTGTGCACGAAGAAGCCCAGCGCGGCAACGCCCATAATCAGCATCTCCAGCACCTTCACCAGCTGCGCCAGTTGCGCCTTATCGTATTTGTCAGCCAGTTGCCCGGCGGTCGCCGAGAAAATAAAAAACGGCAAGATGAAAATTCCCGCCGCCAGATTGGTCAGGATTTCCGGCGCCAGCGTCGTCCAACTGACGGCGTGGAAAGTCAACAACACCACCAGGGCATTCTTAAACAGGTTGTCGTTGAACGCCCCAAGAAACTGGGTGATAAAAAACGGCGCAAACCGGCGCATCTTAAGCAGTGCAAACGGCGAGTGGTGTGTCGGCTCTGTGTTCATCTTTCAACCGGAAAATGGCTGCTCAAGGAGTCAGCCAGCAAGTCGCGAAAGCCGCACTGTCCATCAAAACCGGCGGAAAGACAAGAACAAATCCACGATCAAGACACCACACAAGCCCGGTATTCCTGGTGACCTTTTTAGAGCGGACGTCTTGGTGGTGCGCTATATTCGTTGACTACTAGTGACTTGCTCTGACCAGCAGCTGCAACTGCTCCAGCAAATTTTCGCGCAAGTCATGGAGTTCATGCAGCCGACTCAGCGCCCGCTTCTTTTCTCCCTCAACCTTGAGCTCGCACAATTCAGCGGCCAGTTCATGCGCCCGGCGATGCAACGGTTCGATAGCGAGGAAAGCCGGCTGTTCGGCATGCAGCGCTTGCCCTTCGTGCGCCAGCCAGGCATTGAAGCGGCATTGATGATGCACCAGCGGCAGCGATTCGCGCTCGCCCTTGAGGAAATCATCAACCGCATTAATCCAGGCACGATGCTCAACAATGGCAAACAACACCGGCAAATCATCACGACTGAGCGGCGGCAGGTTGCTCCAGGCCACATCAGGACGCCAGCTGATCACCCAGGCTGGCAAATCAGCCCCTGGCATCGGGCGAGCAATACCATAACCCTGCGCCAATTCGCAACCCAATTGCAGCAGCATGGTGCCGTGGGCAATCGTTTCCACCCCTTCGGCAATAACCTGACGGCGGAAAGCGGTGGCCAGGCTGAGCACCCCTCCGAGAATCGACAGATCATCGGGATCGTCGAGCATGTCGTGGACGAAACTCTGATCGATTTTCAGCTGATTGACCGACAGGCGTTTCAGATAAGTCAGCGAGGAATAGCCGGTACCGAAGTCATCAAGGGCAAAACCCACCCCCAACTCTCGGCATTCTTCGATGGCCAGAGAAACCCGGTCCATATCTTCGAGGGCACTGGTTTCCAGCACTTCCAGCTCCAGATCGCCGGGCCGGATCGAAGGATGGGCCAGAAGGATTTCGCGCAAGCGTCCCACAAATTCGATTTGCAGCAACTGCCGCGCACCAATATTGACGCTCACCGGGAGATCCAGCCCGGCAGCCCGCCACAATTCAATCTGGGTCAACGCGGTATCGATCACCCATTCGCCGATTTCAATCGCCAGATGGTGATTCTCAATCACCGGCAAAAAAATGCCTGGCGACAATAGGCCTCGGTCGGGATGCTGCCAGCGAATCAGGGCCTCGGCGCCGATCACGGCGCCAGTACGCATATTGACCTTGGGCTGGTAGTGGAGAACGAACTCTCTCGCGCTCAGAGCATTACGAATGTGCTCGATACTCTCGTGATGCCCGCGCACATTGCGATCGTGCTCGGTATCAAAAAAGTGATAGCGGTTCTTGCCCGACAGTTTGGCCTGATACATGGCCTGATCGGACTGACGCAACAACAGGTCAGCGTCCACTGCTTCGGCCTGTGGGTAGAAAGTAACACCCAGGCTGGCCGAGACCTGAAACTCCTTGCCGCCCAGCAGCACCGGCTCGGCCGCTGCGGCAAGCAGACGGTTGAGCGTCGGTGTGCTGGCCGCGACATCACCCAAATCGAGCAATACCGCGATGAATTCGTCCCCCCCGAGCCGGGCCAGCGTGTCGCCCTCGCGCAGCGTCTGCTTCATCCGCCCGGCCAGGGCAATCAGCAACTGATCGCCGGTTTCATGTCCATGGTGATCATTGACCAGTTTGAAGCCATCAAGATCAAGATAGGCCACCGCCAGATACTGCGAGCGCCGATCCGCCTGCGCCATCGCCTGATGCAGCCGGTCAGCCAGCAGCACGCGATTGGGCAGGGTGGTCAGCACGTCGTAATGGGCGATATGTTCAAGCTTCTTTTCGTGCTCCTTGAGCGCCGTGATGTCTGAGAACAGCGAAACAAACTGCCGGGGCTGGCCCTGTGAGTCACAGACGGTGCTGATGGTTTGCATGGTCGCAAAGATGTCGCCGTTCTTGCGCCGGTCCCATACCTCACCGTACCAGTGTCCCTTTTCTCGCAGGTCGTGCCACATGGCCGCGTAAAAATCCCTTTCCTGCCGGCCGGACTTGAGCAAGCGTGGATTCTTGCCGACAATTTCCTCATGGCTGTAGCCGGTGATCCGGCTGAACGAATCATTGACGTCGATGATCGTGCCATCGGTGTCGGTAATCATGATCGCTTCGCGGGCGTGGGAAAATACACTCGCTGCGAGGTACAGTTTTTCTTCGGCCAGCTTGCGGTCGGTAATGTCATGGATGATTGAAAACAGCAGGAATCGCCCTCCACTGCTCACCGGGGTCAAATGCGCCTCGACATCACGCAATTCCCCCGAAGCCAAACGATGACTGAAATAGAACGTCTTGCGCTCACCACGCAGGACTCGCTGCCTTTCTTCGGCGATGTGTTCAGGCAGCATGGTGTTGATGGCGCTGATGTTCATGCTCATCAACTGTTTTCGGGAATAACCGTAATAGTTGGCTGCTGCGACATTGGCATCGACGATCTCGCCGGTAGCGGGATCGGCGAGCAACAATACCGACGCATTATTCTCGAAGAGGTCGCGGAAACTGGCCTCACTCTTGCGCAACGCTTCTTCGGCCAGCTTGCGCTCGGTAATATCGCGTGAGAAGACAAAAATCTCGCCGCCATGGGCCGCACGGTAGGTGGTACTGACTTCGACATGCCAGATCGATCCATCCTTGCGGCGATGAAGGGTATCGAATTGGTGATGGCCGACCCGGATGATCGCCTGAATATGTTCGGCAATTTCTTCGCCGCTCATCTTTGCTTCCAGATCGGAAATGCGCATCTCCAGGAGTTCTTCGCGGGTATAACCAGACTGTTGGCAATACGCCGGATTAACGTCGAGCAGACGAGCCTGCGTATCGATACGCCAGTAACCGTCCTGAGAGGCTTCGAGAATGCTGCGTAGGGTCTCATGGCCCTCGCGCAGCGATTTTTCCATCTGGTACTGCCGGGTCACATCGCTGAACACCAGCACCACCCCGACGATGACATCCGAATCATTGCGAATCGGAGCCGCGCTGTCGGAAATCTGGACTTCCTGTCCGTTGCGCGCCAGCAGAAGCGTGTGGTTGGCCAGACCGACCACCTCGCCCAGCGCCATCACCTGTTGCACCGGATTCTCGACTGCCAGCCGGTTCTCGGCATTGATGATGCGGAACACCTCGCTCAACGGGCGCCCTCGTGCCTCGTCCAGCGACCATCCGGTCAATCGTTCTGCCGTCGGATTCATGCGTACCACACGCCCCTCGAGATCAGTTGCAATCACCGCATCGCCGATCGATTGCAGCGTAATCGCCAGATTCGATTCGCTCTCGACCAGAGCCGACTCACGCTGCGACAACGCCTGCAAAAGACGGTTAAAACCACCGACCAGTTCGCCTATTTCGTCGTCGCGGGCTATCGGTAAAGCATGCAAGGGCTGACTGGCATCGGTCATCGCCGCCAGCGCTTTGGCCGTCCGCAACAGCGGCGAAAGTTGGCGGTTGAGCGCCCAGCGTATCCACAGCCCGATCAGCAGGGTCAGCGCCAGAGCGGCCAGCAGCATGCGCTGCTGCATTTCACCGATCGGGGCAAACGCTTCGTCGGTCGGCATCAGGACCGTGGCGTACCATCCCTCGGTGACCGGAACACCCTTGGCCGACGCCAGCACGTGAACGCCACGGGGATTGACGCCCACCTGCGAACCTTCGTAACCACCGATGAAGCGGTCAACCACCGCGTTGCCTCCGGGCGCCGGCAAGCGCTCCATGATCCGGGCCTTTTCCGAGGCGGTCGCAATCACGCGCTGTTTTGGAACGACCAGCAAAAACCCCCCGGTCCGGCCATGGCGACTCGCTGTGATCTGGTCAAAAAAATTGGGCTCACCGAGATTGATCACTCCGGTCACCACACCGATGACCTGGTGCTGAGCATTACGGATGGGCACGCCCATGACGATCACCGGCGCTTGCGCCTTTTTCCCGATGACCGGCGTGCCGATGATTGAGCGTCCTTCGCGGAGAGGAACGGCGACATACTCCCGGTCGCTGTAATTCACCCCCCGCCGACCGGCGGATACAGGGAAATCGGCGATCGCCAGGCCGTCAGCACGGGTGATGTAACTACCGCCGTTAAACATGGCGTGTACATCCCAGCGCTGTTCGAGTAGTGCCTGTAGCGCATCGGGATTCTTGCCCACATTCACGGCGGACAAGCGCGCGACCTTTTCCAGGGTTTTCAGCCGCTCGTCGAGTTCGCGATTGATCTGAGTGGCGACCATCGATACGGTCGAGAATTGCTGCTCACCCAACAGAATTTCCATGTCCTTGCGCAGCATGTGCGAGACATAAAAGGCCAGTGACCAGATTCCCAGCAAAAGAATAGCCAGCGTGACAAAGAGAATCTTTGTCTTTAGCGAGCGCCGGGAGGGGAGAGTCGAAGACATGCACACGATCACTAAGATAAAACTAGCCGAAGCCCTTAGGCGCCTAGAAAACTCGGGTTCACAATACTACTCTGCCGTAAATACGTATACTTCATAAAACAGCTGTTGTTACCGCCAGATCTACCGTGTAAATAGCCCCCTCTACCCCTTGAAGCGAAGCGGCCCGTTCAGGCTTTTAGCATGTCTTCCCGACTGCCCAGCCAGCGCTTCAGATGCTGCCGCGCGCGAAGGGGTTCCTTGTTCAACAAATGTTCGGCCATCCCGCGGGCCAGTTCGATCAGCTCGCCATCCGTTTCAAGATCAGCATAACGCAATAGCGGAACCCCCGATTGGCGACTCCCGACAAACTCGCCGGGGCCACGCAGGTGCAGGTCCTGGCGTGCAATTTCAAAGCCGTCGGTGTTTTCGAAAATGATTTTCAGGCGCGCCCGGGCGGTTTCCGACAAAGGCTGCTGATAAAGCAAAACGCACACCGAATCATGCGCCCCGCGCCCCACTCTCCCGCGCAACTGGTGCAGCTGCGAGAGACCGAAACGCTCGGCGTGCTCGATGACCATCAGACTGGCATTGGGCACATCGACACCGACTTCGATCACCGTGGTGGCCACCAGCAGGTCGATCTCGCCGGCGGCAAAAGCGGCCATCGCCGCGGCTTTTTCGTCGCCCTTGAGGCGACCATGAACCAGGCCAATGCGCAGACCGGCAAGCTCTTCGCTGAGACTGGCATGGGTATCGAGTGCGGTTTGCAACTGCAGCTTCTCGGACTCCTCGATCAGCGGGCAAACCCAATAAACCTGGCGTCCTTCGGCCACCGTTGTGCGCACGCGTTCGATCACCTCGTCGCGGCGCTGGTCGGAAATCAGCTTGGTCCGGATCGGCGTCCGCCCCGGCGGCAATTCATCAAGCACCGAGACATCGAGGTCAGCGTAATAGCTCATCGCCAGGGTGCGCGGGATCGGCGTCGCCGACATCATCAACTGGTGCGGAGGCGCATCGTTTTTTTCGCCCTTGCGCCGTAACTCAAGTCGCTGTGCGACCCCGAAGCGGTGCTGCTCATCGACAATCACCAGTCCCAGGCGGGCGAAGTCGACGCCGTCCTGGATCAGCGCGTGCGTTCCGATCACCAGCTGTGCAGTGGTCGCTGCCTGCGCCTGCGCCGCCTGCTTGGCGGCTTTTTTCAGGCTGCCGCTCAGCCAGGCGATTTCAATGCCGAGCGGCACAAGCCAGGCCGACAGTTTGAGAAAGTGCTGCTCGGCCAGAATCTCGGTCGGCGCCATAAACGCCGCCTGATAGCCTGCTTCAACCGCCTGACAGGCGGCCAGTGCGGCAACGATGGTCTTGCCGCTGCCGACATCGCCTTGCAGCAGGCGTTGCATCGGGTAGGGCTGCGCCAGATCACGAC
Organism: Betaproteobacteria bacterium; assembly: GCA_037139055.1. GTDB lineage: Bacteria > Pseudomonadota > Gammaproteobacteria > Burkholderiales > Rhodocyclaceae > Propionivibrio. The sequence continues at coordinate 26,035 of JBAXHE010000024.1, forward strand.
TGATTTCGGCGAGTACCCGTTGTTGCGCAGCGGTTAGGGCAAAGGGTAGCAAGCCGAGCAGTTGCTTGGCGAGCTGACCGGCTGACTTGAGCTGCGGAGCACCCTTCTGCCGTCGTGCGAGATAGGCGCGTCGCAACGATAGCTGCTGCGCCAGGACTTCGTCGAACTTGATGCGCTGCCACGCCGGATGCGAGCGCAATTGCAACGCGGCTTCCGGCACGCCGGGAGGTGGCGCATGCAGCAGACTGACCGCATCGGCGAAGGGCGGCAAGTGCTGCTGGCGGCACCACTCAGGGGCCAGCAGTTCGGAGAGATCGGCGTGCTGCAGCGCAGGCAGAATCAGCTTGCGCAGCGCGCTCTGCGAGACCCCGGCGGTGGTCGGATAGACCGGCGTCAGGGACACGGGAAGCGCTTCGTTTTCGGCCACCACCCGGTAACGCGGATGGACCATTTCGGCACCGAGAAAGCCGTGGCGGATTTCGCCAAAAAGCCGCAGCTTCTTGCCCTCATCGCGCGCCCGTTCGAGCTGTTTGGTCTGGCTACCGTAAAAGTTGAGAAAGCGCAGTACCAGCTCGCCGCTAGAATCGGCGACTCGCGCCACCAGCTGCCGGCGCGGCCGGAACTGCACGGTGACATCAAGCACTTCCGCCTCGACCTGTACCGGCGCCCCACCCAGCGCTTGGGCAATGGGCGTCAGCGCGGTTTCATCTTCATAACGCAGCGGCAGATGCAGGACAAGATCGTCGCCCCGAATCAGGCCAAGCTTGCGCAGCTTGTCCCTGAGCGCGGGCGGTGCCTTGATCTCTTCAGTCGAGGACATCAGCCGGTACGCGTTACTTCAGCAGCACCAGCACCCCATCGGCCTCGACCAGTGCACCGCGCGGCAGCGACGCGACACCCACGGCGGCGCGCGCCGGAAAGGGCTCGGAAAAGTACTTGGCCATGGTTTCATTGACCTTGGAAAAATTTCCCAGATCAGTCAGAAAAATGTTGAGCTTGACTACATCGGCCAGCGATCCGCCGCAGGCTGCAGCGACGGCCTTCAGATTCTCGAACACGCGCACGATCTGTGCGTCAATGCCCTCAACCATCTGCATGTTTTCTGGGTCGAGGCCGATTTGACCGGACAGATAGACGGTATCGCCAACCTTGACGGCTTGCGAATACGTGCCGATGGCCGCCGGGGCCTGCGGCGTGGAAATGATCGTTTTGTTCATGGCGTGGTCTCATGCTCTAGGGAGGAAAATGCTATTGAACCACAACGGGCACGGCGAACACAGAGAACACAGCGAAAAACACCAGCTTATGTTGCTTAATCGAATCAGCCGGGGAGACTTATGACACCACCGATCATCGCCAATCTTGAGAAGCTGCTTGGCGGCCCGCGCGACGGGGCGCTACTGCGCTTCTCGCTGGGTAACGAATGGCTAAAAGCTGGCCTGCCGGGCAAAGCCGCCGAATGCTTTCGTGCCGCCGTCGAATGCGACCAGAACTACTCGGCCGCGTGGAAGCTGCTCGGCAAGTCACTGGCCGATAGCGGCCAAGGCGAAGCGGCACAGGCTGCTTTCGAGAAAGGCATCGCTATTGCCAAACAAAAAGGCGACATCCAGGCCGCCCAGGAAATGGGGGTGTTTGCCCGACGCCTAAGCAAACTGGCCGACGGAAAGGCTTAGCGCCGAACGCCTTTCGGCATCAGCATCACCGCATCAATGCCCAGCGCCTTCATTTTTACGCGCGCTGCTTCGGCTTCTTCCCGGCTCTTGAAAGGCCCGGCTTGCACCCGCGCTTCAATGGTTGAAGGAATCCCTTCGAGGGTCAGCTTGGCATGCAACTCTTCCGCCCGGCGCGGATCAGCAAACACTCCGGCTTGAAGGGCAAAGCCCGAATACAGGCGAATCGGGGCGGCTGGCGATGGCATCGCCGGTTCTGCACGACTCGGTGCAACGCTGATCGCAGTGGATCGGGGCTCTGACAACTTGGTCGTTGCTGCGGGACCGGGTGACACGGCTGATCGTCCGGCAGACTGAGAAGCTCGCGGCAAAGCGGGTTGGGCAGCAACCTCGGGCCGTGGCGGCAGTTCTGACTTCGGTGCCGATTTATCCACCGGGGCCGAACTCGACTCGGGCACAGCGTTTTTCTCCTCTTTGACTTCGGCGACCGGCTCGGCAGGCGTAACCGGCTGCGTCACCGTTTTTTTGGCGACAGGTACCGGCTGGGTAAATTGCGGCGAGATGGACTCCATCTCACGCGGTCGCGTACTCAGATAGTCAAAGAGTGCCAGCCCACCCAGCAGGGCAACAATCATCAGTCCGGCAAAGGCCATCCGCCAGGCCAGCTTGCGCTTGATGTCGGAAAGATCCCCTTTATCTTCACTGATTCCGGTCTGGCCTGTCGCCATGAGTTCTCCCTTGTATTTTTAAATGATCACTTTTCATTATCGCTATTTCTCACCAGGGCTACCACCAGTTCTGCCTCGGCGCGCGATATCCCGCAATACTGCGAGATATTAGCCGCATCATTCCCCTGCATCGCCATCTGCATGGCATCGCTGTAGAGCGGCGAAACATTTTGTGTCACTGGCGGCTTGGCCGGTTCTCGCCGCTGCTCTTCGCGCAACAGCAGAATTTCAGCGCGTAAACCACCAACCTCTTTACGCAGCTGTGCGACTTCGCTTTCGAGGACGGCCACGGATTGACTCCCTGGTTCGCCCGGCGGCGGTTCATTCCAGGGGAAAGCAAAGTTATCGCTCGGAGTCGTCGCGGCCGATCTGGAAAAATCCGAGGCCGCTGTCGCCGCACTCGCTTCCGGATTCTGAACGGCAGCGTACGCCGCAATGGCCGAACTGACCACCGGGGAATCAGCAACACCGAGCCGGAGCTTCTCCCGCTTAAGGCGAGAGTAGCGCAAGAAAACCACGAGAAGGTAGATCGCCAGCAGAACAACAACCGCAATCAGTGCCTCGCGCCAGCTCAAAATGGTCAGTAATTCCTCTAAATCCATCAGCCGCCTGCGTCAGAGTGTCTAGCGCGTATTATGCCAGACACTACCTTTGCCTTTACAGTTGGTTTCAAGAACCGTCGAATGATGGCCCTTGACAGTCTTCTGAACAGCCCGCAATCCAACGTAATGCAAAATAAAAACGCCCCGGGACGCGGGGCGCTTTTACGTACCATCAGCTCGATCAGAAGGCCGTGGAGTATTGCGCACCCATGACCCAAACACTACCCGTGTAGGTTCCATTGACCGCACCACGATTCAACGCAGTCTGGTCATTATTGATACTTGGATCCTTCAGATACAGATAGGCCAACCCCATATCCACGGTGGAGGTTCTGCCAATCTTGTATTGCGCGCCGGTTGAAAACCAGACCCGGCTATTGTCCGGCAATGAGGAGAGGCGATGCTGAGGATCCTGTGTTGGCGTCTGGTCGAACGCCACACCGAACTTCAGCTTGAGCGCTTCGGTGTACTGGTAGTTCGCGCCCAAAGCAACTCGCCAGGTATTTCTGTATTCGGTATTCAGCGGTTGCTGCAGAGCACCGGTATTAGAATTCATGATTTCGACCTGCGGAATAGACGCCCAGCCCGTCCTCGAGACATCGCCCAGCATCACCCATTTATCACTCAGCGCCTGGCTCACGCTCATAATGAACGTATCGGGTACCTTGATTACGGCGCTGCTATCGTTATTCACCATCCCACGGGTGTTCCCGGTCGTTTCGTGCTTTATCGCCGAGCGATAGGACACCCCTACCTTGGTCGAAGGAGACAGGGTAAACAATGCGCCAGCATTCCAGCCCCAGGAGCTATCCTGCAGACTGACCTTCACCTGCCCACCACCATTCGCGATCGTCTGCCGCAGGTACTCGGCATCAATCTGTTGCCAGTTGAGTCCGAAACCCAGCGAGACCTTTTCATTGACCCGGTAAGCTAACGAAGGATTGATATTGAGCGTTTTAATATCAAAACTGATCGACTGATAACGCCCAATCCAGTTGGAGTCATATTGAGTCTTCAGGCCAAAGGGCGAGCTAATGCCAATGCCTGCATAAATATCTTTAGTCAGTGCCATTGAGGCATAACCGTTCGGAACAAAGCCCCAACCACCGGCATCGCCGCCATTGCCGCCGCCCGATGTTCCGGTTGGTGGCAGAGTGGTACCGTTGTTGGAGAATTTAAAACTTGTGCGTATGGCAGAGGCTCCCGCTGAAACCTCGCGATCCTGCAGCTGCGTCATTCCTGCCGGATTATAATAAATCGTACTGGCATTCTCGGCCACTGCGGCGGAGCCGGCGTAGGCATTACCGATACCGCTGGCGTTCTGTTCCATCAACTGGAAACCGGATGCACTTGCCGCACCTGAGAAGGCGACCAGCATCAACGCCGAGATCAGTTTCAATGAGCTACCTTTTGCCATACTTACTCCTCTGAATGCTTATCATCATGGCGTGCAGAAAGACACGCTCACATAGAACCAGTGTCATTCTAATGCGCTTAGTCCCCAAACAATTTTATTGTTCGCTGCGCGGCACTTCCCGCTTGGCGCCCTGTTGGTTTATTGCAACATAGGTCAATACAGCCTCGGTTACTTTGACCACCACAGGATCCACCGGATTACGTTCGGCGAAAACGGCAACATCAATCTTGATCGACGTTCTGCCGATAGCCACAATCTCGGCGTAAAAACTTACAATGTCGCCTACCGACACCGGCTGCTTGAAGGCGAATGAATCGACTGAAACGGTGGCCACCCGACCCCGCGCACGGCGCATGGCAGCCATCGCTCCTGCAATATCGACCTGAGCCATGATCCATCCGCCGAAGATATCGCCGTTCTGATTCACATCCGCCGGCATCGGAACAACTCGCAACGTCGGTGAGGTGTCCGGAAGTACGACCGGCGCGTGATTGGGTTCAGTCATTGCTTCTCCTTAAATATTTCAGGGGTTTGGAGGAACGTCACCGGCGGCACCATAGAACAGTATTTTCCCGAGCATAGCGCCCCCCGCCGACCTATATGTCCCGATTTGTTGCATTTAGGCATAGGATCAGACACCCAATCGCAGTCCCTGTTCCCCTATTATCAGAGCAGCCAACGTATTCCTCCTTCTATGCCTCCACGTTAGCGCCTCGATAATTGCCCGTGTGTGAAATATCAGATATCTCGCATCAAGAATCCGTTCACGAGTCTCTGAATTCAGTTTATTGTCTGGCACATGCACACCTTATCAAGGCAAATTAGTTTTGACTGCCTGAGTCCAGATCTTCCCATAAGAGAATGCTGCTTCTTCACTCCACGCAACCACCTATACTCCAGACCACTTTTCCCTCTATGCGCCGTTCCAGCCGTTACACTTCTGACTACCGCCCTCCCAGCGAAGCGCTGAGCAAATCCCGCGCTTGGCATGCACTCGAATTGCTGTCCCCTTACCTATGGCAATACAAATGGCGTGTTTGCTTTGCGCTTTCGTGTCTGATTCTGGCCAAGCTGGCCAACGTATCCGTACCGATGGTTTTCAAAGAGATGATCGACCACCTGAGCGTCAGTGAGCTTCCACTTGTCCTGCCGATTATTCTTCTCGCCCTGTACGGGACGCTCAGGTTTTCAACCTCCCTATTCACCGAACTGCGCGAGATTCTTTTTGCCCGCGTCACCCAGCGGGTGGTGCGCCGCATTTCTCTCGAGGTTTTTCGCCATTTACACTCGCTCTCTCTTAGCTTTCATCTGGAGCGCCAAACCGGCGGCGTATCCCGTGATATCGAACGCGGTAGCCGGTCAATATCCAGCCTGATTAGTTACGCCCTGTATTCGATACTGCCCACGCTGGTTGAAATTTCTCTGGTATTGACGATTCTCTATACCAAATTTGATATCGGCTTTGTTCTGATCACCCTCGTATCGCTAGCAGCCTACGTCTTGTACACGGTCAAAGTCAGCAACTGGAGAATCGATATCCGCCATCGGGTCAACGCTGCGGATTCGACGGCAAATACCCAGGCTATCGACAGCCTGCTTAACTACGAGACGGTCAAGTACTTCAATAACGAAGAATATGAAGCACGACGTTACGACGCCCAGATGGAACGCTGGGAAGAGGCCGCCACACAAAGCCAGGTTTCACTGTCATGGCTCAATCTTGGGCAGCAACTGATTATTGCCCTGGGCGTCACGGCGATGATGTGGCGGGCATCAGAGGGGGTGGTTTCTGGCCGGATGACGATCGGTGACCTGGTGCTGGTGAACGCTTTTCTGATTCAGCTGTATATCCCTCTCGGATTTCTCGGCGTCATCTACCGGGAAATCCGTCAATCGCTGGCGGACATTGAGCGGATGTTCGACCTGCTGAGTGTCAACCGGGAGATCGCTGACTCACCTGAGGCAGTCGATCTGGCAGCCCAATCCGTGAGTATCAAGTTTGATGCCGTCAATTTCTCCTACGACACACGACGCCAGATTCTTCACAACATCAGTTTTGAAATCCCGACCGGACACACGGTCGCTGTCGTAGGCGAATCGGGTTCCGGGAAGTCAACCCTGGCCCGGCTTCTTTATCGCTTCTACGACGTCGGAAGTGGGCGGATTCTGATCAACGGACTTGACCTGAGAGGTTTAACGCAATCCAGCCTGAGATCTTCAATAGCCATAGTCCCTCAGGATACCGTGCTGTTCAATGACAGCATCTTCTACAACATTCAGTACGGCCGGCCGGAGGCCGACAGGAGCGATGTTCTGGCGGCGGCTCAGGCCGCCCGTCTGGCCGAGTTCATCGAAATACTCCCTGACGGCTATGACAGTCGTGTCGGCGAGCGCGGGCTCAAACTCTCGGGGGGTGAAAAACAACGGGTCGCCATCGCGCGTGCCTTACTCAAAAATCCACCCTTGCTGATTTTCGATGAAGCCACTTCGGCACTTGATTCAAAAACCGAAAAAGCCATTCAGGACAGCCTCGACAATGCCGCACGCGGACGAACCACCTTGGTTATCGCGCACCGGCTCTCGACGATCATGAATGCCGATGAAATTCTCGTGATGGATAGCGGGCACATTATTGAGCGCGGATCGCACGCCAACCTGCTAGAGGCCAATGGTCGCTATGCCCAGATGTGGGCGCTGCAACAGCAAGAGGAAGTCGAAGAGCCAGGCAGATAAGTTAATAAAAAACCGGACAATGTCCGGTTTTTTATTTGACTCGATATTTCTGTATTAAGCGGCTTCAGCCACAGCGGTATCGACAACCTCCGGCTGATCGAGCAATGAAACAAAAGCCATCGGTGCATTATCGCCATCACGGAAACCACATTTCAGGATGCGCAGATAACCACCATTGCGAACAGCGTAGCGCGGTCCGATTTCATTAAACAACTTGACCACGATTTCACGATCACGCAGACGGTCAAACGCCAGACGGCGATTGGCCAGGCTGGGTTTCTTGCCCAGGGTAATGATCCGCTCAGCCACACGGCGCAACTCTTTGGCTTTGGGCAGCGTGGTCTTGATGGTTTCGTGCCGGAGCAAAGAAACTGTCATGTTACGCAGCATCGCCAAACGATGCGAACTGGTGCGATTAAGCTTACGGAGACCTAAACGGTGACGCATATCTATTCCTTCCTATTCTTGTCCGGGCTACTTATTTATCAAGCCCGGCCGGCGGCCAGCTCTCAAGTTTCATGCCCAGCGTCAGGCCGCGAGCGGCCAGTACTTCCTTGATTTCGTTGAGCGACTTGCGACCGAGATTAGGGGTCTTGAGCAGCTCATTCTCAGTGCGCTGAATCAGATCACCAATGTAATAAATGTTCTCAGCCTTGAGACAGTTCGCCGAACGAACCGTCAACTCGAGATCATCCACCGGACGCAGCAGGAGCGGATCGACTTGAACCGCTTTCTGGTGCTCAATCGGAAGTGCGGTTCCCTCGAGATCAGCAAAAACAGAAAGCTGTTCCATCAGGATGCGTGCGGCAGTACGGATCGCTTCTTCCGGCTCAATAACACCGTTAGTCTCGATTTCCATGATCAGCTTGTCGAGGTCGGTACGCTGTTCAACACGTGCGCTCTCAACGTAATAGCTAACCCGACGAACCGGGCTGAACGACGCATCAAGAACCAGCTTGCCGATGCTCTTGTTGCTGTCACTCAACTGGCGAAGATTACCCGGCACATAACCGCGATCTCTTTCTACCTTGAGTTCCAGCGACAGCTTCCCACCCGCAGACAGGTGAGCGATCACGTGGTCGGGATTGATGATTTCAACATCATGCGAAACCACGATGTCGCTGGCGCGCACAACACCTTCACCTTCTTTGGTCAGCTGAAGTACCGCTTCTTCGCGATTGTGCAGCTTGAATACAACACCTTTGAGGTTCAGCAGGATATCAACAACATCCTCCTGAACGCCATCAAGCGTCGAGTACTCATGCAACACACCGTCAATACTGACTTCAGTTGCCGCATAACCCGGCATCGAAGAAAGAAGGATGCGGCGCAACGCGTTACCCAGAGTATGTCCGTAGCCGCGCTCAAAGGGCTCCATCACCACTTTGGCGTGCACTGGCGACAAACTCTGTACATCAATGATTCGCGGTTTTAATAGTCCACTGCTTTGCATGTCTTGTCCTTTGCCTGGTTCAATCAAGCGGAGCCGTGATTACTTCGAATACAATTCGATCACGAGGCTTTCGTTGATCGTTGATGGCAATTCACTGCGCTCCGGACGTGCTTTGTAGGTACCCTTGGCAGCCTTGGCATCGACTTCTACCCATTCCGGGAAGCCGCGCGATTCCGCTGCAACAAGTGCTGCCTTGATGCGCAACTGGCTCTTGGCTTTATCCGCAACTTCAATCACGTCACCCGGGCGAACCTGGTACGACGGGATATTCACACGACGACCATTGACCAGAATAGCATTGTGACGAACGACCTGTCTGGATTCGGAACGCGATGCAGCAAAACCCATACGATGCACAACCGTATCAAGACGTGACTCAAGCAGTTGCAGCAGGTTTTCACCGGTCACGCCTTTACGGCGATCGGCTTCTTTGTAAACCTTGCGGAACTGACCTTCGAGCACGCCGTAAATGCGGCGGATCTTCTGCTTTTCGCGCAAATGAACACCGTAGTCGGACAGACGCTGCCCGGACTTCTGGCCATGCTGACCCGGCGCATACGAGCGACGCTCAATAGCACACTTGTCGGTGAAGCACTTTTCACCCTTGAGGAACAGCTTTTCGCCTTCCCGGCGGCACTGACGGCACTTCGGATCGAGATTACGAGCCACTTGTCTTTCTCCTTAAATCCGACGTTTCTTGGGGGGGCGGCAGCCGTTATGCGGAATCGGCGTCACATCGGTAATCGCTGTGATCTTCATCCCGAGTGCATTCAGCGCGCGAACCGAAGATTCACGACCAGGACCGGGGCCCTTGATGCGAACTTCGAGATTCTTGACGCCACACTCAACAGCCACTTTGCCAGCCGCTTCAGCCGCCACCTGGGCAGCAAACGGGGTACTCTTACGCGAGCCTTTGAAGCCGGCACCGCCTGAAGTCGCCCACGACAGAGCATTACCCTGTCGGTCGGTAATCGTGATAATGGTGTTATTAAAAGAAGCGTGGATATGGGCAATGCCCTCAGCCACGTTCTTTTTGACTTTTTTGCGAACTTTCGTTGCAGTCTTGGCCATGTTCAGGTCCTCTTATTTCTTGCCGGCAATGGCTTTACGCGGACCCTTACGGGTACGGGCATTTGTGCGAGTACGCTGACCACGGCAAGGCAAACCCTTGCGATGGCGAAGGCCACGGTAGCAACCAAGGTCCATTAGGCGCTTGATGCTCATAGTGACTTCACGTCGTAGATCGCCCTCGACAGTGAATTTGCCGACCTGGTCGCGTAAACGATCCATCTCGGCTTCTGTCAGGTCTTTGACTTTCGTCGAACGTGCAACCCCGACAGCATCACAAATCTTTTGTGCGCGGCTGCGTCCAATGCCATAAACCGCTGTAAGCGCGATCTCGGCATGCTGGTGGTTGGGTATATTTACCCCTGCGATGCGGGCCATCGATTCACCCCAATTATGCGAAACTTATGATTATATCTTCAACCGAATGAGTACTCAATGAAACGAGACTCACCGATCAACCTTGACGCTGCTTGTGACGCGGATCCGTACAGATCACACGCACAATGCCGTGGCGCCTAATTACCTTACAATTGCGGCAGATGCGCTTAACAGATGCCAGCACTTTCATGGTTAACTCCTAATTATCTTGGCATCAGGCGCAGCCAGCCTTTTTGCCAGGTTACATCACCTGCGTAGAGAATCTTTACTTGGCGCGGAAAACGATTCGCGCGCGACTTAAGTCGTACGGGGTCAATTGAACAGTCACCTTGTCTCCGGGCAGAATGCGAATGTAATGCATGCGCATTTTTCCGGAAATGAAACCAAGTACGACGTGACCATTTTCAAGCTTCACCCTGAACGTTGCATTAGGTAGGTTTTCAACAACCTCACCCTGCATTTCAATCAAGTCTTCCTTGGCCATACTATTTAGCCGCCAATCCGGAACCCTTGAAATTTGCCTTCTTCAAGAGCCCTTCGTATTGGTGCGACATGGCGTATGCCTGTACTTGTGTCATGAAATCCATGGTGACAACAACAATAATCAACAGTGACGTCCCGCCGAAATAAAACGGAACATTCCACTTCAAAATCAGAAACTCAGGAAGCAGGCAAACGATAGTGATGTAAGCCGCGCCAACCAGGGTCAAACGAACCAGAATCTTATCGATGTAGCGTGCTGTCTGATCACCCGGCCGAATACCCGGAACAAACGCTCCACTCTTTTTCAGGTTATCGGCCGTCTCTTTCGAGTTGAAGACCAAAGCCGTATAGAAGAAGCAGAAGAAAATAATTGCCGCTGCATACAACATGACGTAAATCGGCTGTCCGGGCGAAAGCGCACCGGCAATATCCATCAACCAACGCATCGACTCGCTCGATCCAAACCAGCCCGCAATAGTCGCAGGGAACAGGATGATCGATGAAGCAAAGATCGGCGGAATCACGCCCGACATGTTCAACTTAAGGGGCAGATGCGAGCTTTGCCCACCGTAGAGCTTGTTCCCCACCTGGCGCTTGGCGTAATTCACCAGAATCTTGCGCTGTCCGCGTTCGACAAAGACCACAAACGCCGTGACAAGACCAACCAGAATCGTAATGAAGATGGCGGTCAGCGGATGCATGGCACCCGTACCTACCAGTTCAAGCAAGCCGGCAATCGCTGTCGGTAATCCTGCAGCAATACCCGAGAAAATGATGATCGAAATTCCGTTACCCAGACCACGCTCGGTAATCTGCTCGCCTAGCCACATCAGGAACATGGTTCCGGTCAGCAGGGTCGTCACGGTAACAAAGCGGAACATCATGCCAGGATCAGGCACCAGCCCAGGTTGCGACTCAACCGCAATGGCGATACCGATACCCTGAAAGAGTGCCAGCACCACAGTGCCGTAGCGGGTGTATTGCGTAATCTTGCGACGTCCGGCTTCACCTTCTTTTTTCAGCGCTTCAAGCTGCGGACTGGCATGCGTCATCAGTTGCATGATAATCGATGACGAAATGTACGGCATGATGCCCAGAGCGAAGATAGTAAAGCGCTTCAGAGCACCACCCGAGAACATGTTGAACATGCCCAGAATGCCGCCCTGCTGCTTGCTGAACAAATCACTCAATACCTGCGGATCAATTCCTGGAACCGGAATATGCGACCCGATACGGTAGACAATCAAAGCACCGAGCAGGAAGAAAAGACGGCGCTTTAAATCGCCGTACTTTCCGCCCTTGCTGACCTGAGTTGAATTAGTTGCCAAGAAGATTCACCGTCGCCTGATCGTTATTCAGCGACGCTGCCGCCAGCCGCTTCAATCGCAGCCCTGGCACCTTTAGTGGCACCAACGCCCTTGAGCACAACCTTGCGCGTAATTTCGCCCGAAAGAACGACCTTAGCTGACAAAGCATGCTGCGAAATCAGGTTAGCTTGCATCAACGAGAGCATGTCAATTTCATCAAACGGAAGATCATTGATCTCCGAGAGGCGAACTTCAACATTGCGCTTGTTGGTCATCGACACGAAGCCACGCTTCGGCAAACGACGCTGCAAAGGCATTTGACCGCCTTCAAAACCGACCTTGTGGAAGCCGCCAGCACGTGACTTTTGACCCTTGTGACCGCGACCGCAAGTTTTGCCGAGTCCGGAACCGATACCGCGTCCAACACGACGCTTGTAATGGGTTGAACCTTCAGCAGGTTGAATTGTATTAAGTTTCATCTTATCCCTCACACTTCACGAGGTAAGACACCTTGTTAATCATGCCGCGGACAGCCGGCGTATCTTCCAGAACCGAAGAACTGTTCAGACGACGCAGACCCAGACCACGCACGGTTGCACGGTGCGATTCCTTGGTACCAATAATGCTCTTGACGAGCGTTACCTTGATTTTTTTATCGGCCATGACTTACCCCAGAATTTCTTCAACCGACTTGCCGCGCTTGGCAGCAATAATCGATGGTGTGGTCACTTGCAGCAGACCGTTAATGGTTGCACGCACGATGTTGTACGGGTTGTTCGAGCCGTGCGACTTGCACACGATATTCGTCACACCCATGACATCGAAAACAGCACGCATGGCGCCACCAGCGATAATGCCGGTACCTTCCGGTGCGGGCTGAATCATGACTGTCGATGCGCCATGACGGCCAATAACAGTGTGATGCACAGTGCCGTTCTTGAGATTGATTTTGGTCAGCCTGCGACGTGCTTCTTCCATCGCTTTTTGCACAGCAACCGGCACTTCACGTGACTTGCCCTTGCCCATGCCGATACGGCCATCGCCGTCACCAACGACGGTGAGTGCTGCGAAACCAAGGATACGACCGCCCTTCACCACTTTCGTGACGCGGTTGATCGAAATCATCTTCTCGCGCATGCCATCATCGGGCTTCTCGGCTTGCTGAGGTTTTCTACTTTGCGGTTTTGCCATTACTTACTCCGATCTTTGTCCGGGTCGATCAGAACTTGAGGCCGGCTTCACGCGCGGCTTCAGCCAGCGC
>JBAXHE010000025.1:0-37088 GCA_037139055.1 Betaproteobacteria bacterium
TGGCTGGCGCGGCGCGCGGCCTTGACCATGATATTCAGGGCTGGATGCATGGTTTTTCTTTAAAGAGTCCGATGGGCGGCCGGGTCGTTCTGGTTCGCCCAAATCGTTTATGGAATCGCGCATTTTATATGAACCAGACGCTGGCGTCTTCATCGCCGTTACATTTGACTTCGTTTGATCCGGAAGGCCTGCTCGCGAATATCCGTATTGTGCTCTCGCATACCAGTCATCCCGGCAATATTGGTGCGGCGGCGAGGGCCATGAAAACGATGGGTTTGAGCCGCCTGACGCTGGTTAATCCGAAGAGTTTTCCGCACAATGAAGCGATTGCCCGTTCTGCCGGGGCCGAGGATGTGCTGGTCAATGCCCAGGTTTGTTCCAGTCTCGATGAGGCACTGGCCGACACCGTTTTGGCACTGGCCATTTCGGCACGGCATCGCAACTTGGGTCCGGAACCGGTTCAAGCACGCGAGGCCGCGACCGACGTGCTGGAATTGGCGAGAAATGGAATGGTTGCCCTGGTTTTCGGGAATGAGACTTCGGGCCTGTCCAACGAGGAGGTGCAGCATTGCCAGCGGACCGTCTTTATCCCGGCGTGTCCGCACTACACTTCGCTGAACCTTGGATCGGCGGTGCAGATTCTCTGCTACGAGTTGCGTCTGGCGGCATTTGAGGGCAGTCCGCCGGTGGTCACCAAGGCGGTTCCCTTTGCTTCGCCGCTGGCAACCAATGAAGATGTTGAGCGCTTGTATACCCATCTCGAATCAGTGATGGTGTCCACCGGATTCCTCGATCCGCAGCAACCCAAGCGCCTTATGCCCAAGCTGAGACGGCTCTTTGGCCGTTCTGATCTGGAACGTGACGAGATCAATATCTTGCGTGGCATTCTTGATGCGGTTGATAAAAAAATTGGACGTTAAACGTATTTTTGAAACTCGAAAAATTTATAAACTCAAATTCTTGATAGAAAGAGTCGGGTATTTTACAATTACCCTTGTGTGAGATTAGGAGAATCCAGTTTATGTTTGGTCACTTGCGTGAAGATATCCGTTCGGTTTTTGACCGTGATCCAGCCGCTCGTACCTCGTGGGAGGTGCTGACCTGTTATCCTGGAATCCACGCCAGAACCATGCATCGTCTCTCGCACTGGTTTTGGGAGCATCGATTCTATTGGCTTGGCCGTTTTGTTTCGCATCTGGCGCGCTGCCTGACCGGTATTGAAATTCATCCGGGGGCAGTGATCGGTCGTCGATTCTTCATTGATCATGGCATGGGCGTGGTGATCGGTGAGACGGCAATCATTGGTGATGATGTAACGCTCTACCATGGCGTAACCTTGGGTGGCACCTCTTGGAACAAGGGCCGGCGTCATCCGACCTTAGAAGACGGCGTGGTCATCGGGGCCGGCGCGCAGATACTGGGTCCGATCACCATTGGTGCGCGCGCCAAGGTGGGTTCCAATGCGGTAGTGGTCAAAAATGTTCCTCCCGGGACGACGGCGGTTGGCAATCCGGCACGGATCATCGACAGCGAACAGGCGCAGAAGCGCGAAGAAAAGGCCGGTCAGATGGGCTTTTCGGCCTACGCTTTGGCGGGAACCCAAGACGATCCCCTGGCCAAAGCGATTCACGGTCTGCTCGATCATGCGGTCGAAACCGACCGGCGTATTGAGCTTTTGCTCAAACGACTCGAGGCTGATGGGGCAATGCTCGAAGATGAACTGGCGACGGCCGATAAATTCGATCCTAAATACCTGAGTAAAATAGTTGACTAATGCCGGGAACTTGTTGCATAGTTGACTGAACTAATCAGGTATTAACCAGGAGGAACTATGCGATTAACCACCAAGGGGCGTTTTGCAGTGACGGCGATGATCGATCTGGCGCTACGCTGCGCTGACGGTCCGGTGACTCTCGCGGGTATCAGCGAGCGGCAGATGATCTCGTTATCGTATCTCGAGCAATTGTTCGGCAAGTTACGCCGTTACAGTCTGGTCGATAGTGTTCGTGGCCCGGGTGGCGGCTATTGTCTGGCCCGGCCGGCGGCACAGATCACAGTGGCCGATATTGTGCGAGCGGTGGATGAAGCGCTCGACGCGACGCAGTGTGGTGGTAAGCAAAACTGCAAGGACGAAGAGCTGTGCATGACGCACGAGTTGTGGACGACGCTGAATGCGAAAATGTACGATTACCTGACTTCAGTAAGCTTGGCCGATCTGGTTGATAAGCAATTGAAAAAAGCCGGTGGAATCGTCGCGTTCCTCAAGGATGAGCGGAGAATGGGCCATGGCTTACGCAGCAAGAGGGCTGAGGCGCACGTCTAAAGATTATGTTTTCGCCTGTCTATTTCGATCATAACGCGACGACGCCACTGCATTCTGAGGTTCTGGAAAGGATGCTGCCTTGGATGACGACGCAATTTGGCAATCCCTCCAGTCGACACGAGTACGGGCGTTCGGCACGTCGAGCGATTGACGAGGCGCGTGAAAGAGTGGCTGCAGCTGTTGGTGCTCAGGCCTCCGAAATCGTTTTTACCAGTGGCGGGTCGGAAGCCAATAACCTTTTTATCAAGGGCGCTGCGGCCTGCATGACCTCTGGAATGATCGCCGTGAGCTCCGTTGAGCATCCCTGTGTGCTGAAGCCTGCCGAGCAGCTTTCACGGCAAGGGTGGGAAGTGCAGAAGTTGGAGGTTGATGCTCTGGGTCGAGTAGAAACTCAATCCTACTCGGCGGTCATGTCGAGAAAGCCCCGGTTAGTGTCGGTCATGCTGGCCAACAATGAAACCGGCGTTTTACAGGATATTCCAGCACTGGCCCTGCAGGCCAAGGCGGCTGGTGCGGTGTTTCACTCAGACGCCGTTCAGGCGCTGGGTAAGATTCCGCTGGATTTCCGCACCTTGAATGCGCACGGGGTACATGCATTGACGCTTTCATCGCACAAGCTCGGTGGGCCAAAAGGTGCGGCGGCGCTGGTGCTGGATAAACGCGTTGAAATTGAACCATTGATTGCCGGTGGCGGTCATGAACGGGGTCTGCGCTCGGGTACGGAGAATATCGCGGCGATCGTTGGTTTTGCTGCGGCGTGCGAATTGGCGGTTAGCGAGTTGTCTGAGCGCATGGCCAAGCAGTTGAGCTTACGCGCTCGGCTCGAACAGGGTCTGTTGGCCATGGGTGCCCGGATTTTTGGACTTCAGGCCGAGCGGCTGGCTAATACAAGTTATTTTTCATTGCCTAATATTGAGGGTGAAACACTGGTCGCCAAGCTCGATCGCTCGGGGTTTGCGGTCGCCAGTGGTGCGGCCTGTTCGAGTTCTAATCCTGAGCCGTCGCATGTGTTGCAGGCTATGGGTGTGGCGCCAGAACTGGCACGCGGTGCCGTACGTGTCAGTCTGGGAGCGTCCAGTACCTTGAAGCAGGTTGACGATTTTTTATTGACGTTGCATGACACGGTCGCAAAATTGCAACGACTGACTGCGCTAGCGGTCTAACCGAAATGAATGGAGCTAAATTAATGTTGAGATTGCCGATTTATCTGGATTATTCGGCGACCACCCCGGTCGATCCGCGGGTGGCAGAAAAAATGATTCCTTTTCTCGTCGAGCATTTTGGCAATCCGGCCTCGCGCTCGCACAGTTTTGGCTGGACGGCGGAAGCCGCTGTTGAAGAAGCTCGCGAAGAGGTGGCCAAACTGGTCAATGCCGATCCCAAAGAGATTGTCTGGACGTCCGGTGCTACCGAATCGAATAATCTGGCGATAAAAGGGGCGGCGAATTTCTATTCAGGAAAAGGCAAGCACCTGATTACGCTGAAGACCGAGCACAAGGCGGTTCTTGATACCTGCCGCGAGCTTGAGCGCCAGGGCTTCGAAGTGACCTACCTCGATGTGCAGGACAACGGGCTGGTCAATCTGGAGGCGTTCAAGGCGGCGTTGCGGCCAGATACCATTCTGGTGTCGGTGATGTTCGTGAATAACGAGATTGGTGTCATTCAGCCAATTGCCGAAATTGGAGAAATCTGTCGCGACAAGGGCATCATCTTTCACGTTGATGCGGCGCAGGCGACCGGCAAGGTAGCGATTGACCTGGCAGCATTGAAGGTCGACCTGATGAGTTTTTCGGCGCACAAAACTTACGGTCCCAAGGGTATCGGCGCGCTGTACATCCGTCGCAAGCCGCGGGTACGTCTGGAAGCACAAATGCACGGGGGGGGGCACGAGCGAGGATTCCGTTCTGGAACGCTGGCTACGCACCAGATCGTCGGCATGGGCGAGGCTTTCCGACTGGCACGCGAAGAAATGACGGCCGAAAACCAGCGCATCGGAGCCTTACGCGATCGTTTGCTCAAGGGGCTGTCAGACATCGATCAGGTCTATATCAACGGCGATATGGTGCACCGGGTTCCGCACAATCTGAACATCAGCTTTGCCTATATCGAAGGTGAATCGATGCTGATGGCGATCAAAGATCTGGCCGTGTCATCCGGTTCTGCCTGTACTTCGGCTTCACTTGAACCGTCGTACGTGCTGCGCGCCTTGGGGCGTGATGACGAACTGGCGCACAGCTCGATTCGCTTTACTCTCGGCCGTTTTAATACAGAAGAGGAAATTGACTATGCGATCAAATTGCTGCACGAGAAGATCGGCAAACTGCGTGAACTCTCCCCCTTGTGGGAAATGGTTCAGGACGGAGTCGATCTGAGTACGGTGCAGTGGGCAGCACATTGAATACGTGAGGAGTGAGGGGGGAGGGGTAAAACCCCCTCGCATTCTCCTCACCTCTCACTCCTCACTCTTAACAGGAGAATCAAATGGCATATAGCGTAAAAGTTCTGGATCATTACGAAAATCCACGTAACGTGGGTTCCTTTGACAAGGAAGAAGAGGGCGTGGCGACCGGCATGGTCGGCGCGCCGGCCTGCGGTGATGTGATGAAACTTCAGATCAAGGTGGGCAAGGACGGTATTATTGAGGACGCCAAGTTCAAGACCTACGGCTGCGGATCGGCGATTGCTTCGTCGTCGCTGGTTACCGAGTGGGTCAAGGGCAAGACGATTGATCAGGCATTGGAGATCAAAAATACGCAAATCGCCGAGGAACTGGCTTTGCCTCCGGTGAAAATACACTGTTCAATTCTTGCTGAAGATGCCATCAAGGCTGCCGTAGCGGATTACAAAAAGAAACTCGGCGAATAAGACTGAACGAATCGAGAAGGAGATAGTTGATGGCGGTTACGCTTTCCGAAAAGGCAGCAAAACATGTGGCCAGTTATATGGCCAAGCGTGGAAAAGGGATTGGTTTGCGTCTTGGTGTACGCACCAGTGGCTGCTCCGGCGTGGCATACAAGCTCGAATTTGTTGATGTTGTCGAACCGGACGATATTGAGTTTGAGTCGCACGGGGTCAAGGTGCTGATTGATGCCAAGAGTCTTCCTTACCTTGATGGGACCGAACTTGACTATACGCGTGAAGGTTTGAGCGAGGGTTTTCGCTTCAATAATCCGAATGTCAAAGATGCCTGCGGCTGTGGAGAAAGTTTCAACGTTTGAAACGGTTTTATCCATCGCTACTTTCTGCTAATGCCGGTCATTGCGATCGCTCATCGGCGGGTGTTTTCAAAATTATTCATTCATAGACCTAGGTCACGCAGAAAACACGAATATGGATTTTAACGCTGATCATTTCGCTCTTTTTGAATTGCCCCCTGCTTTCCGGATCGACTCCGCAAGGCTAGATAAACGCTACCGCGAGATTCAATCTCAGGTCCATCCGGACAAGTTTGCCAACGCGGGAGATTCCGAAAGACGTTTGTCGCTGCAGTGGGCAACACGCATCAACGAGGCCTATACGACGTTAAAAACGCCTTTGCTGCGAGCTCAGTATCTGCTGACTCTGGTTGGGCATGATGCTGAGGTCGATAACAATACGGCGATGCCCGCTGAGTTCCTGATGGAACAGATGGAGTGGCGCGAAGCTGTTTTTGAGGCGCGGCGTGCGCGAGAACAAGGTGATCTCGAGCAGTTGTATCATCGCGTCAAGCAACGAATGAAAAGACGCTATGAAGAGCTTGCCGAATTGCTCGATGATCAACACGATTATGCTCAGGCAGCGGATCGGGTCAGACGTCTGATGTTTCTTGAGAAGCTCTTAGTGGAAATCGACGACGCCATGGCTGCGCTCGAAATATAAAACAACAATCAACAGGATTTCAGGATCGTCATGGCGCTCTTACAGATTGCAGAACCCGGAGAATCGGCCGCACCGCATCAGCACAAACTGGCGGTAGGCATTGATTTGGGGACCACGAATTCTCTTGTCGCGACGGTTCGTAGCGGTGCATCGGTTGTTATCAGCGATGATTTGGGCCGTCCCTTGTTGCCTTCAGTTGTGCATTATCGACCCGACGGGACTTCGGTCGTTGGCTATGAAGCCTGTGCCATTCAGGCGCAGGACCCACGCAACGTCGTAGCTTCCGTGAAACGCTTCATGGGCCGTGGCTTGAAGGATATCGCTCATCGTGAATCGATGCCCTATGATTTTGAAGACACTCCCGGCATGGTGCGATTGAAAACCGCCGCTGGGGTGAAAAGTCCGGTTGAGATATCTGCTGACATTCTGCGTGATTTGCGTATACGGGCTGAGGATGCCCTCGGTGGGCAACTGGTCGGGGCGGTGATTACCGTTCCGGCCTATTTCGATGAAGCCCAGCGGCAAGCGACCAAGGATGCCGCCAAGCTGGCCGGGCTGTCCGTTTTGCGCTTGCTCAACGAGCCTACCGCAGCAGCCATAGCCTATGGCCTGGATAACGCTGCGGAAGGCGTCTACGCCGTTTATGATCTTGGTGGCGGGACTTTCGATATTTCCATCCTCAAGCTTACCCGGGGGGTATTCGAAGTGCTCTCGACAGGAGGGGACTCGGCGCTGGGCGGTGATGATTTCGATCAGCGGATCTTCTGCTGGATCCTTGAAGCGGCCAAGCTCAAGCCTTTGTCGATTGAAGATGCCCAGCTGCTTTTGAACTGTGCGCGTGAAGCCAAGGAGTATCTGACCCCGCATGGTGTGGCCCCGATCAAGGCACGCCTGAGCAGTGGTGAAGTGGTCGATTTGAAACTGACCACGGAAATTTTTACCGAGATTACTCAGACCCTGGTGGCTAAGACCATCCAGCCGGTCAAGAAGGCCTTGCGTGACGCCGGCCTGACGATTGCCGAGATCAAAGGTGTGGTCATGGTTGGCGGTGCCACCCGCATGCCACAGATTCAGCGGGCAGTCGGAGAATTCTTCAAGTGTGATCCGCTGAACAATCTTGATCCGGACAAGGTGGTGGCTTTGGGAGCAGCGACGCAGGCCAATCTGCTCGCTGGCAATCGAGCACCGGGTGATGACTGGTTGTTGCTGGATGTGATTCCGCTTTCTCTGGGTCTGGAAACCATGGGCGGGCTGGTCGAGCGGATTATTCCGCGCAACTCGACCATTCCGGTGGCCCGCGCCCAGGAATTTACGACCTATCGTGATGGACAAACGGCGTTGGCGGTGCACGTGGTTCAAGGCGAACGTGAACTGGTAAGCGATTGCCGTTCGCTGGCGCGCTTTGAGCTGCGGGGTATCCCGCCAATGGTCGCAGGAGCAGTACGCATCAGTGTCACTTTCCAGGTCGATGCCGATGGGCTGCTTTCGGTTGCTGCACGCGAACTGACCTCCGGCGTTGAAGCCAGTATCACGGTCAAACCTTCGTATGGCCTCTCCGATGACGAAATCGCCACGATGCTCAAGGATTCCATGGCGCATACCAAGGATGATGCCGTCAGGAGGGCGCTGAAAGAAGCTCAGGTCGATGCACAACGATTGATTGAGGCCGTCCAGTCAGCGCTCAGGAGCGACGGTAATTTGCTGGAAAACGAACAGCTGGAAAAAATCGAATCGTTCATTGCCAAATTGCAAACCACGGCGCTGAGTGATAATCGCCGGCTGATTACGCTGGCCATGGATGATCTTGAAGCGGAAACCAAGGATTTTGCCGCCCGCCGCCTAGATGAATCGATACGCCGCGCGCTTGCTGGCAAGAATATCGATGATTTCGAAAGAGGTATTTTGTCCGAGAAGAATCAGGGAGAGATGGCGTGACGCAAATCATCGTTCTACCGCATGTGGAAGTCTGTCCTGATGGGGCTGTGATCGAGGCCAGGGATGGTGAGTCGATTTGCCAGAATCTGCTGGATAACGGGATTGCCGTTGAGCATGCCTGTGAAATGTCCTGTGCCTGCACAACCTGCCACGTCATCGTGCGCGAGGGGTTTGCTACGCTCGAACCTTCCAGTGAGCTGGAAGACGATTTACTCGACCGTGCCTGGGGGCTGGAACCCAATTCCAGGCTTTCGTGTCAGGCCATGGTCAATGGCACGCCTTTGGTGGTCGAAATTCCGCGTTACTCGATCAACATGACCAAAGAAGGCAAGCACTAGGGGAATGGGAATGAAATGGACTGATATCACTGATCTTGCCATCGAGCTCTCGGAAACGCATCCCGAGGTTGATCCACGAAAGATCAACTTTGTCGACCTGATGAACTGGGTTGTCGCCTTGCCCGATTTTGCAGACGATCCGAAGCATTGCGGTGAAAAGATTCTGGAGGCCATACAGCAGGCCTGGATCGACGAAACGGAGTAAAACGTTTGTTCTGCAGCGCGATATTTTTTTCAGTCGAGGGCGAGGCGTCGATCTTCCCTGCGCATTCTCTCAAATTCTTCAGCTGAAACAGGTGGGCTGAATAGATAACCTTGCAGCTGATCACACCCCAGTTGGCGCAGGAAATTCATCTGTTCGATGGTTTCGACGCCCTCGGCAACAATCTCTTGGCGTAATTGTTTGCCCATGGTCACGATGGCTTGCGCTATGGCGCAGTCATTCTCATCACCCGGTACGCCGATGACAAACGCCCGGTCAATTTTCAAGGTCGTAATGGGGAATTTCTTGAGATACGACAGGCTCGAGTAGCCGGTACCAAAATCGTCCAACGAGAGGCTGAATCCCATCGCCACCAGCTCGTTCATGATCGGAATGACAATTTCCGGCCCACGGACGAGAAGACTTTCGGTAATTTCCAGCCGGAGCAAATCGCAAGGGATGCCATGATAGTCAATCGCCACGCGCAAACGTGTCGGCAATTGACTGTCGAATTGACGTGCAGAAAGATTTACGGCGATCGGCAGGGGCTCAAGCCCCGCTTCCAACCAAGCCCGTATCTGCCGGCAGGCTTCCTCGAGAACCCAACTCCCGACTTCATAGATCAGCCCGGTTTCTTCCGCCAAGGGAATAAACCGGGTGGGGGGGATCATGCCACGTGTGCTGTGAGACCAGCGAATCAAGGCTTCGGCGCCGACAATCTTTCCTGTTCTCAGGCTGACTTTGGGCTGGTAGTACAGCAGGAGTTCACTGCAGGTCATCGCATGCCGTAACTCGCCTTCCATTTGCCACTGTTCTTTGGCACGGATATTCATCTCCGCGCTGTAGAACAGGTAGCCTGATTCGTTGTTTCGTTGCGCACGTTTCATCGCCGCATCCGCGGCGCGTTGAAGTTCTGCGGTGTTTTGACCATCTTCGGGGAAGGTGGCGATACCGACGCTGGCATCAATATGCAGTGCGTGTGAATCAATCACAAAGAGCGTGTTGAGCGAAGCCAGGAGTTTTTCAGCGACCAATCCGCTGTGTTCGCGTTTTTGAATGGTCACCAGAGCGACAACAAATTGATCTCCTCCGAAGCGGGCCAGGATGTCTTCGTCACGTAAGACCAGTCTTAAGCGCTGTCCAACCTGACGCAGTAGTTCGTCGCCGACTTCATGTCCGAGTGAGTCGTTGACCGAGGCAAAACGGTTCAGGTCGATGATCAGCAAGGCGCGGTGATCGCTATTGCGCCGAGCGGAAGTCAGTGATTGTTCGAAAAGCTGTTTGAACAGGGTGCGGTTGGGTAACCCCGTCAGACTGTCATAGTTGACCGCCTGCTGCATACGCTCTTCTGCGGCACGCAAGACGGTGATATCCGAAAAAATTGAGAAGGCATGCGAAACCTCGCCTTGGCTGTTGCGAACCACGCCGATTGAAACCGATTGCGGGAAAAGGTCGCCATTCTTGCGTTTTCCGATAATTTCTCCATGCCAGGCTCCTGTACCATGCATGGCTGAACGTACTTGTGCACGGAAATCCGTACTATGGATCCCTGAGCGTAGCAGGTCGGGCGTCTTGCCAATGGCTTCAAACGCTGAATAGCCGGTAATGCGGGTAAAGGCCGAATTGACGGAAACAATCCGCTCATTGGTGTCGGTAATCAGAATGCCTTCTTCACTATCCTCGATAATCCGAGCATGCAGGCGATGACGGTCTTTTTCGGAGAGCTTGTCTTTAACCTCAAAGAGGTTGGCAACCATTTCGATCGGTTGATTGTTTTCATCAAGAACACGCGAAAGTGCCAGATTGGCACGGAATATTTCCCCGTTTTTTTTGCGTCGCCGAACTTCCAGTAAGGGACTGCCATGATCAAGGAAGAATTCGTTGACTTCGTCCTTGTGGTCTTCCGGTTCATCCGCATACAAAAACAGGATATGACGTCCAATCGCTTCTTCCGGCGTATAGCCAAACAGAATTTGCGCTCCGATATTCCATCCTGTCAGATAACCGGCCATGTCCATGGTGATCACCGGTTCATGCGTCCAGTCGGCTTCTGAAGCGAAATCAGCCGTTTCACTGTCATCGCCGTTACCGGCTTCACGGAAAGACAGAAGTTCGGAGTGCAGCTTGTTGAGAGCCTCAATCAGGCGTTCGCCTTCCAGTTCGCGAGCCTGGGAGCAAAGGTCCAGGCAAAGATCAATTCGCGACTCAGGCATCGCTGGCTCCTGATTTGTCGTGGATGGCGTTGAGCATCCATTGGTGCGCTTCCAGCGACACCAGGTTGTAGGCCTCGGGGGCGAGCTGGAATTCGTCAAACAGTTCGGATAGCCCGGTTTCGTCGGCCTGTTCGAGTTTTTTGATGGCCAGCAGCAATCGTCCTAGTTTTCCTTCATTGGAAAGCACTGCCTTAGCCAGGGAATCGTTCAGTTTAAGGGGAGTCAGAATGTCACTCAGTGGCTTCGCGAAAAGGATTCCCAACAGGGAGAACATTCCGGCCATAAAGGCCTGATCTTGCTCCGTCCGGTCAAATCCTCCGGCTTTGGCGAGTAACTCCATGCTTCGGGAGCGAAGAGTGACTCTGGCCATCAGCATGGCAGTACGAAAATCGTCACGGTTTGCTGCGAAGAGCATGAGGTTCAGCCAGCGTTTTAGTTGCTGTCGCCCGAGAATGAGGATGGCCTGTGAAAAACTGGATATCCGTCGGCCGACACCGGCCCCCAGAGAATTGACCAAGCGCAGGAGGTGGTAGGCAAGAACCGGATCTTGGCGAAACACAGTTTCGATTTCACAGGTGTCGGCATCTTGCGCAACCAACTGCAATAATTTGAGCGAGAGACTGTGCGAGGCTGCCTGATTGTCCGAAACTTTCTGTGGCGGATTCAAGTACCAGTCGCCAGACAACCATTCCACGTGTGGCGGCAGCACGGGCTTGGCGTTCTCATCGGAATTATGGAAAGACCCCTGTGGGGTAGGGTGGCATCCGGCATCCTTAAGCGCCTTGAATAACTCAGGTGAAAAGTCGCTGGCGTTTTCAGTGGCGATGACGCAGGGAAAACTGTGGGCGAATGCGAGAAAACGCTCGTCAGCAACAAAGGGGAGTAAGGTGTTGTGATCACCTGGGCTGAATCGGAGCTTGATCGCTCCGGGCTCAAGCTTCCGATTGGCAAGGAGCTGCAAGCATAATACGGGCTGAGTACTCATGACAACTCTCGTTAGAATTGGAGATGCCCTGACATTCTACCTTCATACACCTTTTGAAGTGAGATCGATTCTCTTGTCAGAAAGGAAAAAATTATCGACGTAATCTACAAAATATTCCAGTCGCTCATTTCAGAGTTAGAAACAATGAAATCCCCGTTTTACAGCTTATCAATGCGGTTTCCGAGTCGAACCTTCAGATCGGCTTGTGGTCAGTATCAACAAGAAGTTTATTCTACGCGTTACTAGTCAAATAATAACTAAGCGAGTCAGAGCCATGCCTAATGCACACAAAGTGCTTAAAGTTCCCAAACGGGGAATGCTTGATGCCTACGAGGCTGTTTTGGCCTCTCACGGTTTTTCTGCCGATTCGGCTCAGCGTGCTGCGGCCGAGCGTCTTCAGCATCTTTACACTGAGTTGTTGTCATTCAAGGTCGTTCGTCAAAGTACGATGCGGCGGATTTTTTCTCCTCCGGAGATTCCTCGAGGCGTCTTTTTCTGGGGTGGGGTCGGTCGCGGCAAGAGCTTTCTGATGGATTGTTTTTTCAATTCGGTGCCTTATGTCAGAAAACGCCGGATTCATTTTCATGCCTTCATGCAGGGGCTTCATGCACAGTTGAAACGGCATCAGGGAGAAAGTGATCCACTGATACAGGTGGCTGACCAGATTGCAACCGAGTGTCGATTGATCTGTTTTGACGAGTTTCATGTTTCGGATATTGCCGATGCGATGATTCTAGGCCGCTTGCTGGAGGCGTTGTTTGCCCGCGGGGTGGTTTTTGTCATGACGTCCAACTACCCGCCTGACCGGCTTTATCCCAACGGGTTGCAGCGGGAAAACTTCTTGCCGACGATTGCCTTGATCAAAGAGCGACTTGATGTGCTGGAGGTCGATTCCGGGATTGATTATCGTCTGCGCACGCTGGAGCAGGTTGATGTCTTTCACTACCCGGATGACAGCGAAGCCGAGAAAAAAATGTTTGAATATTTCTCCGCTCTGGCCGGGAGCGAGGGGGAGGCAGGCGGAAGTATTGAGATACTCGGGCGGGATATTCCTACCCTGCGTCAGGAAGGTGGAGTGATCTGGTTTGATTTCAAATCGCTTTGTGAAGGGCCTCGCTCGCAGAATGACTATCTGGAATTGGCTCGTGCGCATCACACGCTCTTGCTTTCCGGGATTCCCAAGATGTCTGCAAATATGGCCTCAGCAGCCCGCCGCTTTACCTGGTTGGTCGACGTTCTTTACGATCATAAAGTCAAACTCATCGCCACCGCAGAATGTCAGCCGGACGATTTGTATCAGGTTGGTGCGCAGGCTGGTGAATTCATGCGCACGATCAGCCGTCTGGTCGAGATGCGTTCGCGCGAGTACCTGGCGCTTCCGCATCTGTCTTAGCGCTAGGTCGCGCGCTCAACTTCCGGAAGGTCTGCCCTGACCTTCCGGGAGAACGAACTTAAGCTGCTGCCAGCGCCTGATCCAGATCCGCGATCAGATCGTCGATGTGTTCGATGCCGATCGACAGGCGGATCATGTCCACCGATACGCCGGCTTTGGCCATTTCGTCCGGTCCGAGCTGGCGGTGCGTGGTCGTTGCGGGATGGCAGGCCAGTGATTTGTTGTCGCCAATGTTGACCAGCCGGGTGAATAACTGGAGTGCGTCCTGGAAGCGCCCGCCGGCTTCAAGGCCGCCCTTGACGCCAAAGGTGAGGATGCCTGAGGCGCGGCCACCCATGTATTTTTGCACCAGTGCGTAGTCTTTGTGATCGGGCAGGCCAGCGTAGTTGATCCATGAGACCTTGGCGTGACTCTTGAGGAATTCAGCCACTTTCTGGGCATTGGCGCAGATGCGATCCATGCGCAAAGGAAGCGTTTCCAACCCTTGCAGAATCAGGAAGGAATTGAAGGGGGAAATGGCCGCGCCCATATTGCGCAACGGTACCACGCGGGCACGACCAATGTAGGCCGCCGCTCCCAGCGCTTCAGTGTAAACCACGCCATGATAGGAAACGTCGGGTTCATTAAGGCGCTTGAACCTCGCTTTGTGTTCTGCCCAAGGGAATTTGCCGCTATCGACAATCATCCCGCCAATCGAGTTGCCGTGCCCGCCAATATACTTGGTCAGCGCATGAACCACGATGTCGGCACCGTATTCGAAAGGACGGCAAAGGTAAGGCGAGGGGACAGTGTTGTCGACGATCAACGGGACGCCGTGGCGGTGGGCGATTTCGGCAAGCTTCTCAAAGTCAGTGACATTGCCCAGCGGGTTGCCTACCGACTCGCAGAACAGGGCTTTGGTCTTGCCGTCGATCAGCTTTTCAAACGAAGCTGGGTCACGGTAGTCGGCAAAGCGTACCTGAATGCCGTACTGCGGGAGGGTGTGGGCAAAAAGATTGTAGCTGCCGCCGTAAAGTGTCGCGGCGGAAACGATGTTGTCACCGGCCTCGGCGATGGTCTGGATGGCATAAGTCACCGCCGCCATTCCGGAAGCTACGGCCAGGCCGGCAATACCACCCTCGAGCGCGGCAACACGCTTTTCCAGCACGTCCTGCGTCGGATTCATGATGCGCGTATAAATGTTGCCGGCAACCTTGAGGTCGAACAGGTCAGCACCATGCTGGGTGCTATCGAAGGAATAGGACGTGGTCTGATAGATCGGAACGGCAACGGCTTTGGTCGTCGGTTCAGGGCTGTAACCGGCGTGGACGGCGAGGGTTTCGAGTTTCATGGGGTCTGCCTGAGAGTGGTCAAAAATGAAAATGGAATCTTAGCACCGAAGCTCTCCTCTGTCGGTTCAAGAATTGCACTCTCGATAACCTAATAAAAAAGCGCCCCGCAGGGCGCTTTGGCGTTGAGCGGGGAAAAGCTTACATCCGATATAACTGTCCGTTATTGACCCGGACGCGGTCGCCGCGCTGGAAGGGGGGCGGCTGTGTGTCGTTGATGACCTGGGTGTTGCCGTCGTCAAAGCGGAGGCGAATTTCATACAGGCGTGAACTGCGGGCGCTTTTCTCGACTTCGTTGCCAGCATAGGCGCCACCAACGGCCCCGACAACGGCTCCCACCGTCTTGCCCCGACCGGCCCCGACCTGGTTCCCTAGCAGGCCTCCGACGACCGCGCCACCGATCGCCCCCAGTCCTGACCCTTCACCTTCTTGTTTCACTTCGCGCACACTTTCAATCGTCGCACAGTCGCGGCAGGCGTTGGCGTTCTGGTAGTTGGGCGCCTGCTGGGGATATTGAGCGCGTTGCGGGTATTGTCCTTGCTGGGGATATTGACCTTGAGGGTATTGGCCCTGCTGGGGGTATTGTCCCTGTTGCTGATATTGCGGTGCTTGAGGCCGGTTGCCATAGGGGTTCTCGCCCTCCATCGGCGCGCTGGCTTCATAGCTGCGCTGCGAGGAAGAAGAGTCCGAACCATAGCGGCGCTCACGGGGTTGCGAGTATCGGGAATCATAGCCCTGTTGGGCGAGGATCAGGGGAGCGTCTGTTTCAACAGCAATAGCGTTCGACCACGGGCAGGCAAGAAGCATCGCCGTGGCTGAAACAATCTGCAGTAGATGAGTGAGGGAGGTGCCGAGTGTTTTTTCCATGCGTCACCTCGAAGAAGTGTTGATGAGCCGTCGTATAAACTGACACGGGATTTGGCTTTGGAAGTATGGAACGCTTTATCGGTGCTGGCAATGCTTTTGCTGGTCGCTACCCGTAAAACGGGAGCCTTCAGAGCAGGATCTGAAGGCTCCCGTTTTTTTGCTGGGCTGGCGTATTACTCAGGGCGCACCCCAAGAGTACTTCTTCGTAAGGTGCTTCCGCACCTTACTCAGGGCGCGCCCCAAGGGCACTTCCTCATAAAAAGCACAGCTGCTTTTTATTCGGGGCGCATCTGCGGGAAGAGGATGACGTCGCGGATGTTGGCCGAATCAGTGAGCAGCATGACCAGACGGTCGATGCCGATGCCGCAGCCGCCGGTTGGGGGCAGGCCGTATTCGAGGGCGCGGATGTAGTCTGCGTCGTAATACATGGCTTCCTCGTCGCCAGCGTCCTTGGCCTTGGCTTGCTGCATGAAACGATTGGCCTGGTCTTCTGGGTCGTTGAGCTCGGAGAAGGCGTTGGCGATTTCGCGACCGACGATGAACAGTTCGAAACGTTCGGTGATGTCCGGGTTGCTGTCGCTGCTCCGTGCCAGCGGACTGATTTCGGCCGGGTAGTCGATGATGAAGGTCGGATCCCACAAGTCGGCTTCGGTGGTTTCCTCAAACACCATCAATTGCAGTGTGCCCAGTCCCATGCCGGTCTTGACTTCAGCCTTCATGGCAGTCAATTTTTGCTTCAGCCATTCGGCGTTGTTGAGCTGCTCAAGCGTGTATTGCGGGTGGTATTTGCGGATCGCTTCGACCATGGTCAGGCGGTCGAAGGGCTTGGACAGGTCGAGCGTGCGGCCCTGGTATTCAAAGACCTCGGCGCCGAGGGCGTCACGCGCGGCATGGCGCAAGAGTCCTTCGGTAAAGTCCATCAGCTTGCGGT
The DNA here is from genome assembly GCA_037139055.1 of Betaproteobacteria bacterium. GTDB lineage: Bacteria > Pseudomonadota > Gammaproteobacteria > Burkholderiales > Rhodocyclaceae > Propionivibrio. Next base: position 16,374 of record JBAXHE010000025.1, read on the forward strand.
ATTCGGTATACGCCTCGTAGAACTCCATCATGGTGAACTCGGGGTTGTGCCGCGGGCTCATGCCTTCGTTGCGGAAGTTGCGGTTCATTTCGAAGACCTTCTCGAAACCGCCGACGACCAGTTTCTTCAGATACAGCTCCGGGGCAATACGCAGGTAGAGCTCCATGTCCAGCGCGTTGTGGTGCGTCTTGAATGGGCGTGCTGAGGCGCCGCCGGGGATGGGGTGCATCATCGGCGTTTCGACTTCGAGGAAACCGTGGCTGCACATGTAGTTGCGGATCGACTGGACGATGCGACTGCGTGCGGCAAAGGTGAAGCGCGACTGCTCGTTCATGATCAGGTCGAGGTAACGCATGCGGTACTTCTGTTCCTGGTCGGTGAGGCCGTGGAATTTTTCCGGCAGCGGACGCAGCGACTTGGTCAGCAGGCGGATTTCGGAACACTGGACGGTCAGTTCGTTGGTCTTGGTACGGAAGAGCGTGCCAACGGCGCCGATAATGTCGCCGACATCCCAGCGCTTGAAGGCTGCGTAGACCTCTTCTCCGACCTTGTCGCGGGCGACGTAAAGCTGAATCCGACCCGATACGTCGGAAATGGTGATAAACGAGGCTTTGCCCATGACGCGCTTGAGCATGACACGGCCGGCGATCTTGACTTCGACCGGAGTGGCTTCGAGTTCTTCGCCGGATTTTGATTCATAGACTTCAATGATCTTGCCGGCAGTGTTTTCCCGCGAAAAATCGTTCGGGAAAGCCTGTCCGGTGGCCCGCCATTCAGCGAGCTTGGCGCGACGTTCGGCGATGATGTGATTTTCGTCCTGCTCGGGAGCAGGGGCTGGCGCGTTGGTGTTTTCGGACATGGTGGGCTCGTAATCAATATTGAAGGAGGCGAGGGTGTGAGGTCAGAATCACACGCCCTGTTTCAGGCTGGCTTCGATGAACTGGTCAAGATCGCCGTCAAGTACGCTTTGCGTATTGCCGACCTCAACGTTGGTGCGCAGATCCTTGATGCGCGACTGGTCGAGCACGTAGGAACGAATCTGGTGCCCCCAGCCGATGTCGGTTTTCGAGTCTTCAAGTTTTTGCTGTTCGCTCTGACGTTTGCGAATCTCGGCTTCGTAGAGACGTGATTTGAGCATGGCCATCGCTTCAGCGCGGTTACGATGCTGCGAGCGGTCGTTCTGGCATTGCACCACGATCCCCGAAGGATTGTGCGTGATACGCACGGCGGAATCGGTTTTGTTGATGTGCTGTCCGCCCGCACCCGAAGCGCGGTAGGTGTCGACGCGCAAGTCGGCCGGGTTGATATCGATTTCGAAAGAGTCGTCTATTTCCGGGTACACGAAAACCGAGCAGAAACTGGTGTGACGGCGAGCGTTGGAATCGAACGGGGATTTTCGCACCAGGCGGTGAATCCCGGTTTCAGAGCGCAGCATGCCAAAGCAGTAATCCCCGGAAAGCTTGATGGTCGCAGTCTTGATACCCGCAACATCGCCATCAGAAACTTCAAGAACATCGACGGTGTAGCCTTTACGGTCACCATACTTGACGTACATGCGCAGCAGCATCGAGGCCCAGTCCTGCGCTTCGGTGCCGCCCGCGCCGGATTGAATGTCGATGAAGCAGTTGAGCGGGTCGGCCGGTTGGTTGAACATGCGGCGGAATTCGAGATTGGCAATTTCCTTCTCGATGCCATCAACATCGCTGGCGATCGAGTTCAGGGTGTCGTCGTCGTTCTCTTCCTTGGCCATGGCGAAGAGTTCGTCGGCGTCCTTGAGGTTGTCGACAACGCGGTCGAGCGTGAGCACGACATTCTCCAGCGATTTCTTTTCTTTGGAGAGTTCCTGCGCGCGTTCGGCGTTATCCCAGACTTTCGGGTCTTCGAGTTCGCGCGATACGTCGTTTAACTGATCAGACTTCTGATCGTAGTTAAAGATACCTCCGCAACTCGGTGGCGCGCTGGGCGAGATCCACGAGTCGGTTGGCGATGATGTTGAGTTGTTCTGCTTCCATGATCTTCCAAGCGTTAAGCGTAAAACCTCGAATTATATACGCTCAGCGCTTGGAGGTATCCAACAACGGTGGGCATTTCCAGCTTAGAGCCTGAATTTGGCCGCGGTTTGATGCAGATCCTTCGCCAGCAGGTCGAGCTGCTGCACCTGCGAGTGGGCCGCATGGACCGAAGCATCGGCTTCTTCGACCATCTGCGCGATACGTTCGACGTTGGAAGCGATGCTGTTGCAGGCCTGGCTTTGTTCCTGCGCCGCATTGGCCACATCTCGGGTTTTATCCAGAGTGGCGTGAGCCCCTTGATTAATTTCAAGCAAGGCTTGCGCGGCCTTTTCTGCAAGCTCTACGCCAAGTATTACCTGGCTGCGAACGCCGTCCATGCGTGCGGCGGCCACATCGGTATCATTCTGCACGGCACGAATAGTGCGGGTAATGTCCTCTGTGGCCCCGCTCGTCCGTTCTGCCAGCTTGCGTACTTCGTCGGCGACGACGGCAAATCCCCGGCCCTGTTCACCAGCACGGGCGGCTTCAATAGCGGCGTTAAGGGCCAATAGATTGGTCTGGTCGGCAATTTCCTTGATCACCGCGCTCATTCCGTCGATTTCGCGGGAACGACCGACCAGGCCGCGAATCAGCTCAGCTGCGGTGCTGATGTCGTTCGAGGTACGGTGAATCTCCGCGGCGGCATCGCGAACCAGTTTCTCGCCCTTGGTGGCAAGTTCAGCGGCGTGTTGTGAATTGCTTTCGGTTTCTCTGGCGCTTTCGGAAATGTGATTGATGCTCACTGTCATTTCCTCGATGGCCGCCGCGGTCGATGCGGTGGCTTCCGAAGTCATCTGACTGCCGCGACTGATGTGCCCGGTTTCTTCCGTCAGTTGCTGCGAGGCTCCGGCCAGCGTCGTCGACGCCTGATTGAAGCGCGCAACCATGTCGTGCAATCCTTCCTGCATGACTTTCATCGACCCGAGGAGGGTGTTGGTTTCGGCCTTGGCATCGATGCAGCGCGACAGGTCGCCACTGGCGATACCCTGCGCAATCTCGGCGGCGTAGGCCGGTTCGCCCCCGAGCTGGTTCAAGATGCTGCGCATGGCACTCAAGGCCAGAACAGCAACAACGCCGATCAGAATGCCGCCGACAATCAGCATCAGCAAGGCGTCGCTCCAGAAAGTGCGATCAATGTCGTCGACAAAGAAACCTATCGCGACCAGCCATCCCCACGGTGCGAATGCGCTGGCACCGTTGAGCTTTTTATAGAGACTTTTGTCTTCGCTTCCCGGGCGAATGGCTTCGAGCATGACAAAACCTTTGCCGCCCTTGTTTTTGTTGATTTCCTCTTTATAGACATCGATGACCTGGCGCCCATCAATGGTTTTTCCGCCCGGGTCGATTTTGCCAATCCGCGATGGATTAGCGTGAACCAGCAGCATGTTGTCTTCCAGGTTACGGACAATGAAATAATTATCAACGGTGCGCTGGGCCGATATGGCTTCCTTGGCGCGTGCTTGCGCCTCGCTGCGCGTCAGCGAGCCTGAAACTTCTAAATTCTGGTAGTACTTTAACTGCGCAGTGGCTATGTCTAGCAGCTGGGCAATCTGCATCTGTCTCTCGGTATACATGCTGTGGCGCAACTGCAGCAGACCTTGTGCCGACATGACGATCATTCCCGCCAGCGATGCGATAACAATAATCAGTATGCGTGTTCGCAGTTTCATCTGGTTTTCTCCTAGAGTGGCAGCGGCACGATTTCAGGCAGGGGAGATCGCATCGAGCAAATCATTGTGTAGAGAATCAGCCTTCAATTGCCCTACAGTGGAGATGAAGCAGTACTCCTCGACGCGGATAATTCGCGGTCAATTGCGCAGGATTAACCCCGGGGCTGGCGGATTTTTTGCGGGGCTGCTACGATTTGCTCCAGACTCAACCAGACTGCATAATTCCATGGTACGAAAAAAAACCGCTTGGCTTCCTCAGATTGGCGTGGTGGTGACTTATATCGGTCGCGCCAGTCGTCTGGCGCGAGGCGGTTATAACGTTCGTGTGGTGGCAGAGACGAGTGGTGGCCGTATGCTGGTGGAAGCGACCGGGCGTAGCGGCTCACCCGTCAGGTTTACCGTTAAATGCGAAAATCTGGCGCCCCTTCAGCCGTGTCTGTTTGACTAGACATTTGCTCTGGGGGACTGCACGGAGGCATCCGCGAAGAAAATTCGCTTTTCTGGCGGTTTGAGTTGTTTGATCTGATATTCGGCTTTTGAGGCACTCGACCGATCCGGATACTCAACGAAGCCCAGCAGTCTTGCCGGTGGGTGAGAACGCGTATAGCGAGCGCCCTTGCCGTTGGTATGCACTGCATAGCGGGCGTTAACGTCGGTGGTGATCCCGGTATACAGGCTGCCATCAAGGCATTCGAGCAGGTAGAGGAACCACGGCTTGTGCCGTGGCTCTGCGCAGTGCTCTGTGCTTGAGGAGTGCTCGGGCATCCTGAACTTGCTGAATGCTTTCAGCGCTCAGACTTTTTCCAGCTCTCCGCCCAGACTTTCGACCAGGTCGTTGAGCAGGCGAGCGAGTTCGCCGGACATCAGGGTGAAATCAAGGTCGAAGCGCTCATCTTCGTTTTCGGCCTGGCTGTCAGATTGTTCCTTGAGAATGTCGAGAAATTCTAGGCGTTTGATCTTGTGCTTCTCGTCAAGCAGGAAGGAAATCCGGTCACCCCAGGTCAGGCCGAGTCGGGTGACGACCTTGCCTTCAGCGATGTGCTGCTGTATTTCCTTGCCTTCCAGGGTGTGTCGGGCATATCGGATGACGGCATCTTCGGCTGAACGCAGCTCGATGTCCTGATCGATGGTAAATCCTGTCGGCGCTTCGCCGGTATCAACCCAGGAGGTCATCGCCGCCGAAGGCGATTGTATCGTCTTGAGCAGGCTGGCGTAGAGACCTTCAACCGATTTGTGCAGGTGCTCAATGAATTCTTCGGCCTTGGCCGGGGAGGCTGCATCGATTACCAGCCATCCGTTGAGCGGATCAATCCAACCGAAGGTCGTGCGGCGGCGAATAAAGGCCCGGGGAAGCAGTTCAAGGGTCAGGGATTCGCTCATTTCGCGCATTTCCTTTCGACCCACCCGGCGACCTTCACTTTCTTCAACCGCCTTGGCCCGTTCCTGGACAAAATGCTTGATCACCGAAGACGGAAGCAGCTTTTGTTCGATGCCCAGCGCCAGCAGCCACTGTTGATTGACCGAATGAACCAGTGAGCCTCCGGTGCTTGGCGCGACCCAGCCGATGGATTGTGGATCGGTGGCGTTGCAGGGCTGCAATGTCGCTGCTGACAGCATCTCTTCGAGTTTGTCAGACGTCAGGGCCAGGTTCTTGGGCAAACGATAAAGCTGGAGATTTTTGAACCACATAGGAGGATGCTTAAAAAAAATGGCGATTATAGGACTGAAAGTGTGGCTTGGCCGCTCTATTTGCACAATCAGCGAGGTTTGATTATCCGCGAGTATTGAATGAGTCGTACGGTGTAGTTCATAATACGGTTATGAATGATCCACAAGATATAGATCCGCGTCGCCGGATTCGCGAACTTCTTGCCATCCCCGAGCGGGATCGTACCGATGAACAATGGGATGAGTTGAATGAACTCGAAATCCGCACGGCTCCAGGGAACCGTGAGTCAGATCGTTCACTGGATCGTCAGCCGGATAAGCGTCAGGGCCCTCACGGTCAAATGCGTCGGCCCAATCAGGTGAATAAGAATAACGGCCCACGACCGGACCAAAGACCGGATCAGCGACCGCAGCAGGACAAGATCAACGGCCCGAGACCCGATCCGCGGCCCCCGCAGGAGGGACGGCCGGATGGTCGACCACCCAAGCGCCAACATCGCCGCCCGAAGCGTCCAGCGGTTGAAACGCCGAGTTCTTCCTGACATTCGCTGTCCAAAATTGATCACCTGAAGCCCGAACATCACAGTTCGGGCTTTTTATTTAATTCATGCTTAGCGTTTTAACGATACCGTCCCGACGGCCGCCAGAATGAGTGCGGCAGCGATGATCTCCTGCCAGCCGAGAGGCTCTCCGAGGAAGATGATTCCGCTCAAGACACCGACCAGGGGGGTGGCCAGTGAAGACAGTGAAGAGACCCCGACGGGTACCATTAGCACGATACGGTTCCATGCCCAGTAACAAAACATGAAGGCAAAGAAGGTGTTGTAGGCCAAACCAAATAATGGCCAGAAACTCGGCATGATCAGACGCGATGTTTCAAGTGGAATGGCGACCAGGAGTATGGGGAGGCTACCCAGCAGCATCGTCCATCCGGTTAAGGCGATGGTTGGCATCGGTACCGGCTGTCGTTTGAAAATGACAATTCCCAAGGCCCAGCTCCAGGCGGCCAGGATCATGCAGGCAAAACCTAGGGGAGTTTTTGACAGGCTTTCCAGCGTGCCGCCCATGAGCGCCAGTATCCCGGCAAGACCCAGGACCAGACCAAGGACGCGCCTGAAGGTGATCCTCTCTCCCAACAGCCAGACCGAGAGCAGGGTGCTCCACAGGGGCATGGTATAGCCCAGTAAGGCCGCCCGTCCCGACGGGAGGAGTGAAACGCCGTAGATGGCAAAGACATTCCAGCCGATGATATTGAAGACGGAGAGGGTGATCAGTCGGTGCCAGTACCCCGTAGGTACTCTGATCGAATTGCCGCTGGCCAAGGTGACCAGCAACAGTCCTAGACCGCCAAGCAACAGGCAGCTGGAACGAAAATAAAGGGGGGGGACTTCGGTCAGCACAATTTTCATGATCGGCCAGTTGAGTCCCCAGAATAAGGAGAGGGCGATCAGCAGAAAGATCCCTTGGCGGGGCAGACGGTCATGAGTGCCGGATAGTGGCATGTAAAAAAACCTGATGGGTTGGATGAATCGGGAAATGCCGTGTTCAAGCGGCATCTCGGATCGAAAACCTCAGTCTTGGCGAAACCTTGACCGGCTTTCCGATAGGCGGGCCGGCTTAAACGGCTGGTTCAGCGGGAAGCCAGAGGCATTTGCCCTTGCTTTCCTTCTGGATGGCGGCGAGCAGTTGTTCGTGCTGTTCGAGTTCATCGGTGCTGGCCAGCAGGACGTGCTGTCCCTTGATGATGTTTTCGGTCAGTTTTTGTGCGTCTGTCTGCGAGGGTGATGTATTTTCGTTGGAAAGCTCCATGATCAGGCTTTCCTGACCACGAGTCATGGAGACATAAACTTCGGCAAGAATTTCCGCATCAAGCAATGCACCGTGCAAAGTGCGGTGCGAATTATCCACACCATAGCGATCGCACAGTGCATTGAGGTTATTCTTCTTCCCCGGAAACAGCTGCTTGGCCATACGCAGCGTGTCCTGCACGGCGTGACACACGGTGGCGATCGGGGCCATGTCAAGAAGAGCGAGTTCGGCATTCAAGAAACCGATGTCGAACGGGGCGTTGTGGATGATCAGCTCTGCCCCGCGCACATAATCAAGGAATTCTGCGGCAATATCTTTGAAGCGAGGTTTGTCCTGCAGAAAGTCCAGGCTGATTCCGTGAACCGCCAGTGCGCCAGCATCAATGTCGCGATCCGGGTTGAGGTAACGGTGAAAATGACGATTGGTCAGGCGCCGGTTACGCATCTCGACACAGCCGATTTCAATGACGCGGTGTCCGAGCTTGTGTTCAAGGCCGGTGGTTTCAGTATCGAGGAATATCTGGCGCATAGTGGGGTCGTGTCGAAATACAAAAAACAAGTTTAACCACGAAGAGCACGGAGAGCACGAAGAAAAGCAATTCTAAAAATAGTTATTACTGGCAGCGACGCTGGCAGAGTGTCGCTCGGCTTAAGTGTCAACAGCCATCCTGTTGGGTTTTTCTCCGTGTTCTCCGTGCTCTTCGTGGTTAATTCCTTTTACAGTTTACCGGATTGCAGCAATTCGTCGATGCCGCGATTGGCCAGAGCGTCGGCGCGTTCATTGCCGGGGTGGCCGGCATGTCCTTTCACCCACAGCCATTGTATCTCGTGTCGCTTGGTCAGCGTGTCGAGGATCTGCCAGAGGTCGGCGTTCTTGACCGGTTTTTTGTCCGCCGTGCGCCAGCCGTTGCGCTTCCAGTTATGTATCCATTCGCTGATGCCTTTTTGTACATATTGGGAATCAGTATGTACTTTCAGGGATGATGGCCGTTTGAGAGCTTCTAGAGCACGAATAACGGCGGTCAGTTCCATGCGGTTGTTGGTGGTGCCCGGCTCGCCGCCCCACAGTTCCTTTACCGCGCTGCCTGCCTGCATGAGGACGCCCCAACCGCCCGGGCCCGGGTTGCCACGACAACCGCCATCGGCATAAATGTTGATGTCTGTTTCATTGGCCACGTTGTTCGATTTCCTTTTGCGTAACAGTAGTAAGTGCCTTGCGGGGTAGTTTTTTCTTGTTCCATGACGGCAGGATGAGGCGCATGCCACGAACCCGCTTGACCGCGCGTACGAGATAAACACCACCACCAAAACTCCACCAGCGATCGCCGGCGGCTTCCATGAAGTGCAGACGCTTGAGCCAGCTCTCCTGTCTGCAGGGGGGGAGGTAACAGCCGAAATTGCCGCGGTCGACTTCGAAACTGAGTAGTTGTAACCAGTCCTTCAGGCGCAGAACGGAAATGTAGTCTCCGTTGGCCGGGAATTCATTTTTATGCTGCGTCAGGCGTTGCCGCAAGCCCCATAGCGAAAGCGGATTGAAACCGGTAATGACCAGTTGTCCATCCGGAATCAGGATGCGTTCGACTTCCCGCAGAATCTGATGTGGATCATTATGGAATTCGAGGATGTGCGGCATGACAACCAGATCAATGCTGTTGGCGGCAAAGGGTAACTCACACAGGTCACAGAGGACATCGACATTTCCGTATTCACCGGCGAGCTGACGCAGAGGAATCCGGTTTTCTGTGAGCAGGTTGTATTGTGGCAAACCGAGCTGCAGCGCATTGTAACCAAAAAGATCAGTCACCAAAGCGCCGACCCGGGCTTGTTCCCATGCCATAACGTAGCGCCCTTGCGGTGATTCGAGCCAGCGATCAATCCCGGGAATTGACATTTTCTACAGTTCTTCCACAATCAGGCTATGTTTGACGTTATCAGAATTCCAGCTTTCAAGGATAACTACATCTGGCTGTTGTGCAAGGGGGCTTCAGCCGTTGTTGTTGATCCGGGTGACGCTCGTCCGGTGCTTGAGGTTCTTCAGCGTGAAAGCCTGACGCTGGCTTCTATCCTGGTTACTCACCACCACGCCGATCATCAGGGGGGCGTGGAGGAATTGCTGCGGCATTATCCGGCCAAGGTCTTCGCTCCGGCGACGGAGTCTATCACAGCACTCACCAATGCTTTGCGTGGGGGAGAGAGGATTGTGATGGAATCTCTGGGGGTCGAATTTCATGTGCTTGCGGTTCCGGGACATACCCGTGGGCATCTGGCGTATTACTGTCCTGATGTCCTGTTTTGTGGGGATACGCTGTTTGCTGGCGGTTGCGGGCGGCTCTTTGAAGGCACTCCGGCGCAAATGTTCGACTCTCTGGCCCGCTTGATGGCCTTACCCGGGGATACAGCAGTGTATTGCGCACATGAATATACCGAGGCCAATTTGCGTTTTGCCCTGACGGTAGAGCCGGGTAACCGGCGCTTAAGGCAGCGAGTGAATGAGGTTGCTGTGGCCCGAGCCAAGGGCTGGGCCACAGTGCCAACAACACTGGAACTGGAGAAGGCGACCAATCCTTTTCTGCGTTGCGAAGAAGCTGAGGTGGTCGCTTCGGCGCAAGTCCGCGAGCCACGGGTACATGACCCCCTCGGCGTGTTTTCCGTATTGCGCGAGTGGAAAAACAACTTCTGAATCGTGTTTAGTCGTCCCGCTGTGGCAGTGGCGGAGTCCGTTTTTGCCAGGCCAGTTCGAGAGTGTCCAGAACCTTGGCGGAATTGAATGGCTTGACGATGAATCCACTGGCGCCGCCCTGAATCGATTCCTCGACGTTTTCTTTGCTCGGATTGCCGGTAATCATGATGATGACGATTTCCGGGTGCTTCCTTTTGATCGTCTGCAAGGCCTCCAGACCATCCATCTCGGGCATCATGACATCAAGAAAGACGATATCCGGCTTGGCTCGAGCAATGGATTCAAGTGCGACCGTTCCATTTTTGGCCTCACCAATGATCTGGTAACTCTCATTGCGCAAGATTCCGCGCAATAGCGTTCGCATCAGGTCATTGTCATCGACAATCAGGACTTTCGGGGGGGCTGCGGGGGGCATATTCGGTTCAGTCCTCTTGGGGATCAAATGATGTCGTCTGGCAAACCCGGTTTCTGCCGCGGTGTTTGGCCTTGTATAGCGCCAGATCAGCTGCGCCGACAAGGTCTTGCGGATCAGTTTCAGGCATGGCGATCCCGGATGCTACTCCAAAGCTTGCAGTGACCACTGAGAATGGCGAGCCAGGATGGGCAATACTCAACTGGCTGATGGCCTTGCGCATTTGCTCAGCGACGAACGATGCGCCAGAGAGTGAAGTGTCGGGCAGGACGGCGATGAATTCCTCGCCGCCGTAACGGGCCAGCAGGTCGCCACCACGATCCATGGCGTGCGTCAGTGTCAGCGCAATCTGGCGCAAGCATTCATCGCCGGTTGGGTGGCCATACGCGTCGTTGTACTGCTTGAAAAGGTCGATGTCGCACATGAGAATCGATATTTCTTCGCCCTGACGCATGGCTCGTCGCCATTCGCGCAATAGCACACTGTCGAAATGCCGACGGTTGGCAATGCCCGTCAGACCGTCAATCGAGGTCAGGCGTTTGAGCTCCTGATTGGCGGAATCGAGTTTTTGAGCCAGTATGATCAAGGATTGTCGCATCTGGACAATGCGTTGCATGGCTCTGAACTTGGCGGCCAGAACGATTTCGCTGACCGGTTTGAGCAGGTAGTCATCGCCTCCGGAGGCAATTCCTTTCTCGATGTCTTCATCCTTGTTGAGCGAACTTAAAAAAATGATTGGCGTCCATTCTCCGGGGGTTTCGAGCTGTCGTATCTGGCGAGCCACTTCATAGCCGTTGAGATCCGGCATGATGATGTCAAGAAGGATCAGGTCCGGGCGTTCTTTCAGAAAAAGATCGACCCCGATCGCCCCGGTGACTGCTGAGACAGGGTTCATGTCCATTGAGCGAATGTATTTGCCCAGCTGCTTCTGGCTGGTTTCGCTATCGTCAATGACCAGTATTTTCATACTATCCTCGTGATGTGGAGTGGTTATGCGTTGATTATTTTATCTCTATTGGCATGAGCGTGCCTAAGTCTTAAACTGAACGAACGAACTGATGTCTCAGCAGGAGCGTGTTCGTGATAAGTTGTCCCAATATTGATCTGAATATCAAACGGGTTGCGTGATGAAACTACCGACAATAAATTTTAAGCTGAATAACGAAAAGGTTAAGAAATACCTCGTGAGGGTATTGGGGGCTGTTGCGATTGTAGGCGTCGTTGGTTTTTTTATTCTCCCGCCCATTGTCAAATCCATCGTTCTTGAAAAGCTTGGCGAGGCATTGCATCGACAAGTCAGCGTCAAAAGCTTGAGCATCAACCCCTATACCCTTTCTGTCTCTCTTGAAGGCGTGGCCATTCAGGAACGTGATGGGAATGAGGCGTTTGTCAGTTTCGATAGCTTGCACCTGAATGTCGAGTCATCCTCGCTCTTCCGGCGTGGATTGGTGGTTGGCGAGATCCGTTTGACCAACCCGAAGATCCGGATAGTGCGTTTGGCCGATAAGCGCTACAACTTTTCTGATCTGGTCGATGAGTCCATGGCCAAGCCTAAAAGCGAAGGGCCGACGCCTCTATTCTCATTGAATAACATCCAACTGACCGGGGGCGTGGTTGAATTCGATGATCATCCGGTTCATGACAAGCATGTCATCAGCGCCATCAATCTGACTTTGCCCTTTGTTTCAAACATGGCCTATGCTGTCGAAAGCTTTGTTGAGCCATCCTTCTCGGCACAGATCAATGGCGCGCCTTTGCATATTCTGGGTAAAAGCAAGCCCTTTGCCGACTCGCATGAAAGCGAAGTCTCTCTTGATCTTGATGAACTCCATATTGCCAAGTACCTTGAATATGCACCGTTCCCGCTGCCCATCAATATCAAGTCCGGGGCGGTGGACAGTAAGCTGAAGCTGGTTTTTATTCAGGAGAGGGATAAGCCGGCCAAGCTGCAACTGTCGGGAACGGCGGTGGTCAAGGCGCTCAATGTGATCGATTCCACCGGAGCTCCTCTGTTGTCGGTCAAGCGTCTTGAGGTGAACGTTGGATCAGCCGATCTTCTCGGACAAAAATTTGTCATTGACCAAGTCTTGCTTGAGTCACCGGTAATCGCCGGTCGAATCAGTCCTACGGGTGCTCTCAACTGGAGTGCGCTGATGCCCAAGGAAAAAGCGGCCAAGAAGACTGAGCCCAAGCTTGTCGCGCAGAGCGCACCGGCCGTCCCGCTTGAATGGTCGGTGGGTGAGTTCAAGATGGTCGGCGGCGCCGTGCGTTGGCTCGACGAGTCGCGCAGCGAAACCTTCCGGTCGAATGTGGACTCCTGGGACCTGACCCTCAAAAATCTGAATAGCAAGGGAAGTACCCCGGCTGATCTGAAGACGCAATTGAAACTCAACGGGAAAGGATCCATCTCGCTGAATGGAAGCGTTTCGCCATTCCCTTTGCAGGCCGATTTGAACCTGGGTGTTGATACGTTGGAATTGCTTCCGCTGCAGCCGTTTTTCTCGGAAAAGTTGAATGTCGCAATTACCCGTGGTCAGATCAACGCTAATGGCTCAATCAAGCTGAGGCTGGGAGAGAAACCGACTGCCGGTGCAGAGAACGGGGTTGCCGGGAGTTTTTCAGGTGATTTAACCATCGGTGATTTTCAGGCCGTCGACAAGCTCAATTCGGCCGATTTTTTGCGCTGGAAATCCTTTTATTTCGGCAAGATAGATGTCGCGTTTAACCCGGATTCCATTTCGGTGGGGGATATTGCGCTGTCTGATTTTTTTGCGCGGGTCATCGTCAGTCCTGAGGGTAAACTGAATCTGATGCAGATTGTCCGCACCGACGAATCGGCTCCCACGTCGGTAGTTCCACCCGAGGCTGAGGCAAAAGCCCCGGCAAGCGGATCTTCTGGCGGGAAAGCCGTTACCCCGGTGACTACAGAAGTGAAACCGCTGACGCCGATCAAGATCGGGAAGATCACCTTGCAGGGAGGCAGTGTCAGATTCTCCGATAACTTCGTCAAACCCAATTACACGGCGAATTTGAAGAAGATCGGTGGTCGTATTTCCGGGTTATCGACGGAACCCGGGAGTTTGGCCAGCCTTGATTTGCGCGGCAGTTACGACAATGTGGCGCCATTGACCATTGTCGCCAAGATCAATCCGCTGTCGGCCAAGCCGTATCTTGATCTGCAGGCTGAAATCAAGGGCGTTGAACTGACGCCGTTTTCCGCCTATTCGGGAAAATATGCCGGCTATGCGATCGAGAAAGGCAAGCTTTCCCTGTTCGTCAAATACAAGATCGAAGAGGGGTTGCTGGTTGCCGAGAACCGGGTATTCATCGATCAGCTGACCTTTGGTGACCGTATTGAAAGTCCTGATGCGACGAAGTTGCCGGTTAATCTGGCGATCTCGCTGCTGAAAAACCGGAACGGAGAGATTGATCTTGATTTGCCCATCTCGGGTTCGCTTGCCGATCCTGAGTTCAGTATTGGCGGCCTGGTGGTTAAGGTCATTGTCAATCTGTTCGTCAAAGCGGTGACTTCGCCATTTGCCTTGATTGGTTCGATGTTTGGCGGCGGGGAGGAGTTGTCGAATGTCGAGTTTGACTTCGGCCGTGCGGTGATTGCGCCGGATTCGCAGAAGCGTCTTGAAAATCTGGCCAAGGCCCTGATTGAGCGGCCGTCATTGCGGCTCGAGATTGAAGGTCGCATCGATGCCGAGAATGATCGCGAAGGTCTGAAGCGCGCCCGCATCGAGCGCAAGGTGAGGGCGATCAAGCGTGAAGATTTGACTAAGAAAGGAGTCGAAAGCGGTGCCGCAGAATCAGTTGAAGTGAGTCCGCAGGAGTATCCCGTTCTGCTTGAACGCGTCTATCGTGCAGAAAAATTCCCCAAGCCGCGGAATATGGTGGGGTTGGTGAAAACACTTCCGGTTGAAGAAATGGAAAAACTGATGATGACCAACTCGTCGGTGAATGATGACGATTTGCTAGAGTTGGGGGAAAGGCGAGCGGACGTCGTTCGCGATTGGTTGGTTGAAAATGAGGTGCCTGCCGAGCGAGTGTTTATACTGCCGACCAAGCTGGGTGATGAGGGGCGAAAACCCGAATCAGAGACAAAGGCCAAGGGAAGTCGGGCCGATTTTTCGCTCAAATAATTCTTTATTTGTCGACGTGGTCAATTTGAAGGAAATGCATGAGTGATTGGGTTTTATACGGGCTGGCAATAGCGCTGCTGGTCATTGTGGCACTGCAGCTGATTCTGCTACGCCACGCCGCGCAGAAAGGTAGCGCTCTCGATCCTTTCTTTCGTTCGCTTGAGTCCGGCCTTGAACGGGTCGAGCGTGAGCTGCGGCAGGAACTGGCGCGCGGTCGTCTGGAAGCGGCGACAGCGGCACGGGGTGATCGCGAGGAGCAGTCCCAGTCACTGGATCGATTGACGCAAGCGCTTTCTACCCAGGTGGCACAACTCGGAACGCTGCAGGGGCAGCAGCTTGAAGCCTTCGCCCAGCAGCTCGCCCGCCTGACGCAGAGTAACGAGCAGCGTTTCGAGCAATTGCGCCTGTCGATTGAAGCCAAGCTCGGCGCCATGCAGGCAGACAACGCGAGCAAGCTGGAAGAGATGCGCAAGACCGTCGATGAGAAACTGCATGCGACGCTGGAGCAACGACTCGGCGATTCGTTCAAGCTGGTCAGCGAGCGCCTGGAGCAGGTGCACAAGGGTCTGGGTGAGATGCAGGCGCTGGCCATTGGCGTCGGAGATTTGAAGAAAGTACTGACCAACGTCAAGACCCGGGGGACGTGGGGCGAGGTACAGCTGGAAGCACTCCTGGACCAGGTACTGACCGCCGAACAGTATGAGAAAAACATTGCTACGCGACCCAATAGCAATGAGCGCGTGGAGTTTGCCATCCGTCTTCCGGGACGGGAGATGGGTGAAGACAATAAACAACCGGTATGGCTACCGATCGATGCAAAATTTCCGATGGAGGATTACCAGCGCCTCGTCGATGCGCAGGAACGTGCCGACCCCTTAGCCGTCGAGGTCGCTGCCAAAGCCCTGGAAATGCGCCTGCGCGATGAAGCGAAAAAAATTCGTGACAAATATGTCGAGCCGCCGTTTACGACGGATTTCGCCATACTCTATTTACCGACCGAGGGACTCTACGCCGAAGCCTTGCGTCGCTCAGGCCTTGCCGATGGCTTGCAGCGTGATTTCCGCATCAGTATCGCCGGCCCGACAACGCTGTCGGCTTTGCTCAATAGTTTGCAGATGGGGTTCCGCACGCTGGCCATTGAAAAACGTTCCTCCGAGGTCTGGGGCGTGTTGGGGGCGGTTAAAACGGAATTCGGGAAGTTTGGCGAAGCGCTCGAAGCTACACGCAAGAAGCTTGAGCAAGCGACCAAAAGTATTGAATCGGCCGGCGTGCGGACGCGTCAGATCGAGCGCAAACTCAAAGGCGTTGAAGCCTTGCCGGTGGCTGAGGCGCAGATCAGGCTGGGGGCGCTGGAAGAGATTGAATCCGCTGAACAGGTGGTGGAGGAAGGGTGAGGGCCGATGCTCTCCTGGCCGCTTTCAGGGCGACGACCTATCGGGTTGAAACAGGGGAGGGGGTATTCGATTTGCGAATTGGGGTGATCAATTCGGCATTTGACCATTACTTGCAGCAACGGCAAATATCTGGCTGGGGTGTGATTACCGCTTACAACCCTGGTGGGGTGAGGAAAGACGCGGAAAATCGGCTGCAGCAGGCTGAGTTGCAGAAACTGCTGCAAGCTTCGGGTCGAATTTTCATGCCCGCCAATAATGTCGCTGATGATGCGGACTGGCCTGTTGAACCAAGCTTTCTGGTGCTGGGTCCTACCCCAGAGGAAATGGGTGAATGGGCGTACAGGTTTTCCCAATTGGCTTTCGTTTTTGGTACGACCGGATCAGAACCGACTCTGGTATGGGTTTGACCGTTCATGTTGGAAAACACCGTGCTATTGAAAAAATGCGTGAATCGAAAGTTTTGAATGGTGAATAGCGTGGGAAAACAAATCGGACGTTTCGATATCATTCGCGAACTGGGTCGCGGGGCGCAGAGTGTGGTCTATCTGGCGCGTGATCCGCATTTGCAGCGAGATGTGGCGATCAAGACCCTGCATTTTACCCAGTCCGATCCCAAGAAAAATCAGCAACTTCTGGCCGAAGCGCGGATGGTCAGTCCGTTGCGTCACCCGAATATTGTTCCCATCTTCGAGGCGGGAGAAGAGCAGGGCGATCTGTATCTGGTATTTGAATATGTGCCAGGAAAAAACCTTGCTGAGTATCTTGCTGAATCGGGAGCGTTGACCCCGGTCAAGGCGATTGCGATCATCCTGCCCGTGCTGGATGCTATCGCCCATGCCCATTCGGCGGGGATCATTCATCGCGACCTCAAACCCAATAATATTTTGATCGACCCTGATGGAACGCCCAGGGTGATGGATTTTGGTATTGCCACCCAGGTGGACTATCCATCGAACGAAGGTGAATCGGTGATGGGGACCCCGGCCTATATGGCACCGGAATATGTTCTCAAGCGTGAAAGTAGTGAACGGAGCGACGTCTTCTCCGCTGGTCTGGTGTTTTTTGAATTGTTGACCGGTCAACGGGCGGTCAAGGGCGGAAGCGTCTATGAAATCATGAATCGGATTGCCAATGAGGACTTGAGGCTTCCGGAGATTTCCGGTGTCGTTCTTGATGACGAACTGGTCAGCATACTTTACAAGGCCATCGCCCGCAATCCTGAACAGCGTTTTTCAACCGTTCTGCAAATGAGCGAAGCGCTTGATACCTACCTTGAACCCCCCGACCCGGTAGCGTCAAGTGATGCCAAACAAAGTACCATCGATTTCTTATTGCGACGGATGCGTCACAAGAGTGATTTTCCGGCCTTGTCCGAGTCGGTCAGTACGATCAACAAGATCACCGCTTCTGATCGGGAAAGCATTGCCAACCTTTCGCATTCGATTCTCAAGGATTTTTCGCTGACCAACAAAATTCTGCGCTTCGTTAATGCCGTGTATTACCGGCAGGCAGGAGGGGGAAATATCAGTACGATTTCCCGCGCGGTGATGGTTCTCGGATTTGATGCAGTACGCAATATCGCCATAACGCTTATGCTTTTTGAACATCTGCAGAATAAGAGCAATGCCGTTCAACTCAAGGAAGAATTCCTGCGCGCCAATCTGGCCGCCATTTTGGCTAAGGATATTGCCGAGAAGCTTTCGCTCAGGGACGTCGAGCAAGTATTTATCTGCTCGATGTTCCATAACCTGGGGCGCTTGCTGAGCCAGTATTACTTTCCGGATGAGAGTGATGAAATCAAGCGGGTCGTTGAGCAAAAGCAATGCAGCGAAGAGGCGGCAACCATCCAGGTTCTCGGTATTTCCTTTGAGGATCTGGGGGTCGGGATTGCGCGTACCTGGGGCTTCCCCAGCCTGATCGTCAACAGCATGCGCAGGCTGCCTCCGGGCGCCGTGCGAAAAGCTAGCAGTAACGAAGAGCAGCTCAGAATCCTCTCGGCGTTCTCCAATGAGTTGTGTTCGATGATTTCAGACGTCGAATCGGCGGATCAGCAGAAGGAGTTGCGTAAAGTTGCCTCGCGTTATTCTGCCAGCGTGGTGCTCAGCGAACCGGTCTTGCGCGAGACGATGGCAGAGTCTTTTCAAGAGGTGGCGCAGTTTGCATCAATTATCGGTATCAGTCTCAAGCAATCGACATTCGGCAAAAAAATAAGATCCTGGGGAGCCAAAACAGCGTCCGGAGAGAGCGTTTTGTCGACCAAGGCCGATGCGGTTGACAGTGCGGAAACCATCCTTCTTGATGTCGTTCCGTCGGGTGCTCCGGGGAGTCCGGCGATTGAGGGTGAGAGCGAAGAAGAAATTCAGAAAGGCAATTCCGAAGTCATTCTGATGGCCGGGATTCAGGACATCAGCAATACGCTGGTCGAAGATTTCAAGCTCAATGATCTGTTACGGATCATTCTTGAAACGATGTATCGGGCCAAAGGGTTCAAGCGAGTCATCCTTTGTGTGCGCGACGGAGCGACGAACTCGATGCTCGGGCGCTTCGGTTTTGGACAAGATGCACTGGAAATCGCCCGGCGTTTCAATTTTCCTCTGGCTTTTACCCCGGATATATTTCATGCCGGATTGTCCAAAGGGGTCGATATTCTGATCAGCGATACCAATGATCCGAAGATTGCTGCGCGCATTCCTGAATGGTTTCGCAAGGGCGTTAACTCGGGAACCTTCGTGATATTTCCACTCTGCATCAAGACCAAGGCAGTGGCCATGATCTATGCCGATAGTGAGCTTGCCGGGGATATCGTGATATCCGAGAAGGAGTTGTCGCTCCTGCGTACGCTGCGCAATCAGGCTCTGTTGGCCATCAAGCAGTCGAGCTGACTGGCGATGTAAAAGGCGCACTGCGAGGTATTCTCCGCCGTACGCCTTTCTGGGGGAGGCCGCGCGCCTCCTCAATAACTTTTTAGTATTACCAGAGTCTCCACCAGGCGACCTTGGGTCCCTCAAGACCACGGGTGTAATACACGCTGTTCGGGTAGTTCTTGCGCATCACCCGTTCGATGTCGTCGCGCAGGTCATTCATGCCCATCAGGTCATAGGCTTTGACCATGATGAACAGTGCCTCTTCAGTTGCCGGAGCTTCCGGATAATTTTTCAGCGCGTACTGCGCGCGATTGACGGCGGCCACATAGGCATTGCGCTTCATGTAGTAGCGGGCGACGTGAACCTCGAGCAAGGCCAGAGCATTGACCAGATACTTCATGCGCAGGATGGCATCCGGTGTGTATTTGCTGTCCGGGAAGCGGGTGACCAGTTCACGGAAAGCGTCGAAGGCTTCACGCGCGCCCTTCGGGTCGCGCTCGGTCATGTCCTGGTTGCTGATCGTTCCGAGAAAGCCCAGATCCTCGTTGAAATTGACGAGTCCACGAAGATAGTACATATAATCAACATTCGGATGATCCGGATGCAGCTTGATGAAGCGTTCGCAAGCCGCAATTGCTGAAGCCCGTTCGTTGTATTTCCAGTAGGCGTAGGCAATGTCGATTTGTGCCTGCTGGGCAAAGCGTCCGTACGGGAAACGTGATTCCAGCTTCTCGAAATACTTGATTGATTTGTCGTATGCACCTTCATTCAGTGCATCTTTGGCTTCTGCATACAGCTTGTTTGCCGTCCAACCGATGGTTTCATCCTTGGTTTCGGGTAAAAGACCGCAACCATTAATGAGCGTGGCCAGGAAAAGGGCTGCGATTACCGCTAAACTACGCATGATGAAAATTCCACATAAAAAAACAGAAATTGATCCGCCCAAGGTGCTCGCTGAGGAAAACTCCGGGCCGGCTGATTATAGCGCAAACCCAAGAGTAACTTTGAGCGTTCCGGCCCAATGCGGCGGGCAACGACTTGATCAGATTCTGGCTCAGCTGTGGCCGCAGCACTCGCGCAGCCGTTTGCAGAACTGGATTCGTGAAGGCCGGGTCAGTATTGCCGGTATCACGGTGAGCGAGCCCAAACAGAAGCTTTGGGGCGGGGAGAGTGTCGGGCTGGCCGAAGCGCCTGATGAAAACAAATTGTCTTCGGCTCCGGAAGCCATTGATCTCAACATTGTCCATGAGGACGATACGCTGATCGTCCTCGACAAGCCGGCCGGTCTGGTCGTCCATCCGGGCAGCGGCAACTGGACGGGGACGCTGCTCAATGCCTTGCTATATCACTCACCGCAACTTGAAAAAATCCCGCGTGCCGGCATCGTGCATCGGCTCGATAAAGATACTTCAGGCCTGATGGTTGTCGCCAAGACCCTTGAAGCCCAGACAGATCTGGTTCGCCAGATGCAGGCACGGACGGTCAAGCGCTATTACCAGGCGCTGGTGCGCGGAAACGTCGAACGTGGCGGCACTGTCGATGAGCCGATCGGTCGCCATCCCACGCAACGCGTGAAAATGGCCGTGGTCAAAACCGGCAAGCCGGCACGTACGCATTACCGCATTGTTGAACGATTCATCGATTGCACCCTCGTTGAATGCGCTCTGGAAACCGGGCGCACGCACCAGATCCGTGTGCACATGACCTGCATCGGTCACCCCCTCGTTGGCGATTCATTGTACGGCGGCGGCACCAGCCGGGTGCCGGTCGGCCCCGAATTCCACCGCCAGGCCCTGCATGCGCGTCGTCTGGGGCTGGTGCATCCGGCCAGTGGAAAGCCGATGCTCTGGAAGTCCAATATGCCAGAGGATATGGCCGAGCTGATTGAGACTGTGCGCATGCTCGCTTTTGAGGCGCGTGCTTTGGAAGAAGACGACGATGATGATTGGGATGAGGACCTCGAAGGCGGTCCCGAAATCATCTACGCCTACGGCGATGGCGATTCTGGAGAAGACGACGAGGA
>JBAXHE010000026.1:0-36735 GCA_037139055.1 Betaproteobacteria bacterium
TGACCTCCCTATAATGCGGCCTTCTTTCGAGAGGGGGTATAGCTCAGCTGGGAGAGCGCTTGCATGGCATGCAAGAGGTCCGCGGTTCGATCCCGCGTACCTCCACCAACAAGTCGAAAGAAAAGTTTAGTCCGGGTCCCCATCGTCTAGAGGCCTAGGACACTACCCTTTCACGGTAGGTACCGGGGTTCGAATCCCCGTGGGGACGCCAGAAACATCTGGGGTTGCACCAGCAACCCCTTGCTTTTTTGTAGTACTGGAGTGGTAGTTCAGTTGGTTAGAATACCGGCCTGTCACGCCGGGGGTCGCGGGTTCGAGTCCCGTCCACTCCGCCAACACAACATAACGCCCTGTGATTTCGTGTAATCCACGATGCCACAGGGCGTTCTGCTATGAAAGTGTTACACACGGCTGCAAGAAGGACGAACTCCAAAAAGAGTCCGAGATGCCTGCCTTACCCACGAATCTCGTCCGCATTGGCGGGACCTACAAATTCCGTGCGCGCATTCCACAAGACCTTCTTTCGCACTATCACCCGAAGAAGGAAATCACAAAAACCCTGCACACCAAATCACTGACTGACGCCTAACGTCTCCTGCCAGCGATACAACTCAAATACCGGCAACAGTGGGCCAATCTGCGTGCCGCGCAGCACAGAAGTCACCAAGCTTCCGCTCAATGACGCCACCATTTCTTACCTCATTGATGGTCAATCGACGTTTATACGCAAACCTGTAAATTGACGCTGGGCAACTCAAGAAATCAGAAAATAATGTACACAAAAGCGAAACTCAATTAGCTCGCGCCGAGTTGGCATCGAAGCCCGGCAACTGGGAATTGCATATGGACACACGAGAAGTTGTTTCCTCCAACGGCGCTGCCAACGTATTTGGTCTTGCAATTGATCGATTCGAGTACGAACGCATCAAGACTATCCCTCTTTCGGAACTTCGTTCGCTGCTTGATTCAGCAATGTCAGAGCTGGGTGAGCAGGGGTTGCCCTGCGAAATTGAGTACACAATCCGTGCAGAAGATACGGGAGAGATCAAAAACAATCAAAGCTGTTCAATGGCCTTCGTCCATTTGTCCGAGTTTTTCGGGTTGGTTGGCAAAGACCGTCATCCGGACGAGGCTCCGATTTTCCGAATGCTCTCTGTTCGGAATGGACTCAACCGGCGAGACCATCAAAGGTATGCTGGACAGTAATTCTTTGATTTTCCAAAAAGGCTCATGAAGAGTAGCAGTTACTTGGCGCGCTTGCCACACCGTCGTCCGGGACATAGCATGTACCCCCTATGACCTCAATATATCCTGCAATCACCAGTCCAGAAACCACGATTACCATCCGGCGGCTTGTCGCCATGCGCTGGTGGTTGCTGGCGGGCGAAGTGGCGGCCATTCTGGTGACACCCTCACTGCTCGAAATTCCTTTGCCACGAGTGCTGATGCTCATGGTCGTAGGCTTGCAGATGCTCGGTAATACACTGGTGGCTCGTCACCTCCGATCAAGCAACATTTTTGGCGACGGTCAACTTTTCGTGCAACTAATTCTGGATATTGCAGCCCTCTCGGTATTGATGTTCCTTAGTGGCGGCGCGGCCAATCCGCTCATCTCTCTCTTGCTTCCGCCCGTGGCTATCGCTGCGCTGGCCTTATCGGCACGCCTTGTGGCTCTCATCGCCGGATTGGCTGTAGCAGCATATTCCCTGCTCAATATCGTCTATCTTCCACTGCCGATTGCCGAGGTTGAACGCGCTGCCCGCCTGCATCTTGCAGGGATGTGGTTCACCTTCGTCGTTTCAGTCAGCATGCTGGCCTGGTTTGTCGTTCGCATGACAGCGTCGATCAGGCAACGCGATGCCGTACTCTCCGAAATACGCGAAAAAGCGCTGCGCGACGAACGTATCATTGCTTTGGGAACACTTGCCGCCGGGGCAGCGCATGAACTCTCTACTCCTCTCGCCACTATGGCCATAGTGGCTGGTGAGCTCGAACACGATGCCACGCTGGGTGACGCCGCGTGCGCTGATGTTGCATTACTGCTCAAGCAGATCGCTGCGTGCAAGGACATCATCAGCCGCCTGACCCAGCAAGCCGGAGCCGAACGGCTTGATTCGGCGGCATCTGTTCAGGCAGACCGCTGGCTGACTGAAGTACATCAACGCTGGCTGGAACTACGCCCAAGCGTAAGGAGTGTGTTGCAATTCACCGGCAGTGTGCCGACCGCACTGATCATTACCGATACTCCGCTGGAGCAAGGTTTGCTGAACCTGTTCAACAATGCCGCCAATACGGGCACAGCCGTCAGAGTGACGGCAGAGTGTGATGGTGAGAGGTTGACCATTGAAGTACGCGACAGCGGTCCAGGTTTTACATTACATATCCTGGAAAATGCCGGGAAGCAGACATTTCCTGCCCACCAGAGCGGCAGTGGCCTCGGCCTTTTCCTTGCTCAGGCTGCCATTACCCGCCTGGGTGGCCAACTGATTTTGTTCAACGATAATGGTGCAGTCGCACGCATCCATTTGCCGGCACAACAAACACCTGAAAGACGCTAATGGACAACATACTGGTCATTGACGACGACAAAATTTTCAACGCTGTGTTGACGCGTGCACTCAACCGGCGAGGTCACGAAGCCGAAGGAGCAACCGATACGCCAACCGCGCTTGAACTGGCGCAACGAAAACCACCAACTCACGTGGTACTCGACCTCAATCTATCTGGAAACTCGGGGCTGGCACTGATCGAACCGTTACTGGCGATTAAAGCTGACTGCCGCATCGTAGTGCTCACCGGCTATGCCAGCATCGCTACGGCAGTTGATGCCATCAAGTTGGGCGCGGTGCAATATCTGGCCAAACCGGTCGACGTCGACACCATCTTGGCCGCTTTCGAGTCGGGATCTCGACCCAATACGAAAGAAGCACCCACAGCCGAACCGCTTTCGGTGGGACGTATGGAATGGGAACACATCCAGCGCGTACTGCATGAAAACGACGGCAATATCTCTGAAACCGCGCGGGTACTCAAGATGCACCGGCGGACACTACAACGCAAACTGGCTAAACGGCCGGTCAGATCATAACTGGCGTGCTGCTTTCTGGCCATCGATACTGGCCTGTGGTGCGGCTTAATGCCGCATTCCTCCAGGCTGCGGAATTCCATACAATGGAATGCACGTATTACCTAATGAGACAGTGCACGCAGTTATTTCCCTAAAGCAAAGACTTCTGAGTCAAAAACATTGTTTCGCGGGACTATCCAGAGCGATATTTCGGAGCGACCTTGACCAAGCACACTGAACTTGCCGTAGAGCTCCCATTACTTCGCCGTAATCGACAGCCGTCGAAAACTACAAAAACAACTCAGCGAGCACAAACGAATTCGGATTTTTCGACCCTCCGCAAAAATAGCACCAATCCCCGTACCAGTCTGAATTGCAGCGCGGGTTTGATACTCTATGAAGCGGGATACAAGGGTGCGGCCTGGCGTGTTATCAGTGGAGCTGTGCGCCTTGATCGTCAAGAACCGGAGGGCGAAACTAGTTTCGCCAGCCTGGCTATCCAGGGTGACATCATAGGTGCCGAAACCATGCTTTTTGACGCCTACAGCTTTACCGCCACCGCGTTGACTCCTTGCCAACTAGTTCCATGGCCTGAGGGTGAAGGGATGCCCGTTCCGGTCAGCGACGTGCTAAAAACACTGATTGCAACCGAGCAACGGGCCGCCGAGGTGATTGCTCTGCGTTATGGGCAAGCGGCAGAGCGAGTAAAGCGGCTGATCATGCTGCTGGCCTCCTCAAGTAGCGCGGACAAGAAGTCAAGAAGCAAGCCAGATCAGCCCAGCAATCAGGTTATTCTTCCGGCTCGACAGGATATGGCTGACATTACGGCGTTGACGCTCGAAACCGTATCGCGAATGGTCAGCGCATTTCGCCGCAATGGCATGCTTAGACATTTATCGGCCAACTGCTTTCGTCTGAGCTTGCTTGTGCCAAGGTCATCTGGTTTAAAAAAACTGAATAGCGCTTTGGCAAAAAACCCTTGAAACTATCTGAAACTGCTCGTCAAAGTTCAGTTTCCCGCAGTTGAAGATTCAAACATGAAGGGTACGGCGATGCGATGGTTGCTGGTTTCCACCACCACAGTTGCCAGCCAAGCCATGCGCCCCGAAATACAGACGGGAAGCATAGCGTCAACAAAAAAACGTCCATCGCCTTTCGCAATGAGTGTCTTACGGTTGAAGCCCATGTTCATGGACACCCCTGCAAAATCAACCTCAACCGACTGAGCCGTAATGCCTGAAAGGGTGACGGCAACCTGAAATGGCTTTACGACAGGAGTCGGTCGAGGTGCAAAACTTAATTCAACCCGCCCACCCCCGGGAGTGATCGCATAACAGGCCTGATGTTGAAGGTCACAGCCGGCTACTGGCTCAATCGTCAGATCAGCTTTGGGCAAAAGCAACGGGGAATATTTGTAGCCGACCACAGCGACGATGGCCAGAGCAAAGATGATCGCAATTTCTGCGAGAGGAATGGGCGTTCTCATGGATGAAGCATCGCTGAATTATCAAACTTCAGCAATGGGTGCGACAAAATGTCACGAACAAGAATAAGTGCTAAGTAGTGCAAAATGGCGCTGGCACGACAGGCGGGTCGGAATATGGCGACAGTCATGTCCTTCAAATTCGGCAGCTCAACGAACTGGTTGGATACTGAGGACCAGATTACGCCAATACTATTACCGTTGATACGGGTGCCTGGTCAATAAATCAGTTCTTTTCCGGCGGAACCCACAGTATCGATAACCAGGACACGTGGGAATCGGCAAGCAACAACTAGGATCAACTGACCCAATTGTTGCCGCTAAAAGCGGAGTTGCAAATCTGACTTGGAATGGGTCCGCGACCGGATCACAACCTTATGTTCCGGCTACCTCAGTCGCTAATAAAAATGGTTCGACTATCCCAAGTCAAGCATCGTTGATACTGGCTCAACAGCACCTATGGCCAAACCAGCCTACGAAAATTGAGTTTTTTCGCAATTAGACAAATTGCCGCGCAGCGAAATGTCGCAGAGATCCATCTCACAACACAGAGAAAGAAAACAGTTTTCAAACTCTGGACGTCAGTTAAAAAAGTGCCTCGTTCTTTCACTTTGTCCGCGGCACTACATTCTGGAATTATGCAGAAGGCACTCGAATACATTCACGTAATGCATATGGGATATAGGTATTAAGTGCATTCTCGGATTCTCTATTTTCTGATAGCCGTTTCCTTGCCTGGTGCGATCCCATGCTGTTCCAATAGTCGAAATGCCGTCATACGGTTCGGAACGGTACAAATACAAATAATTCGATTTATTTCCAAAGAAGAAAAAGCCTTCTAACTATGGCAGTGCGACAATTTGCCACATTCCGTGATCATATGACAATCACTAGACTGACAGCTTTCTAAAAAGCCGCTCAGGAGCGTCAAATGAAATTTGCTCTACATCCGGTTGCATTGGCAATCGCCTTCGCATTCCCCTCGCTCTGGCAAGGAACGATCGCCCAAGAAAATGTTTCTGCACAGAATCCGTCCACCATGAGCGAACTCGTTGTCCATGGGACCCGGATAGACGCAATTGAACCCAACGCATCGAACCTCAACGCGGCAAACCTGGTTGAAAAACGGGCGATCAGCAGCGACACGAGCGGATTGCTCAGGGACATTCCAGGCCTGAGTTCCTATGGTGCCGGCGGGGTTTCTGGCTTGCCGGCCATTCATGGCCTGTCTGACGACCGAATTCGCATCAAGGTCGATGGCATGGACTTGATATCCGCCTGTGCCAACCACATGAATTCGCCGCTGTCCTACCTCGACCCGAGCAACGTTTCCAGCATTAAGGTTTTTTCCGGGATCACACCGGTCAGTGTCGGTGGAGACAGCATTGCCGGAACAATCATCGTTAATTCAGCCGGACCGGAATTTGCCAAGGCCGGAGAAGGACCTTTGCTCAAAGGACAGGCAGGGACTTTTTATCGAAGCAATGGCAGTGCCAAAGGGGCTAATCTTTCAGCCACTCTGGCCAATGAAAACTTAAGCCTCACCTATTCCGGCTCAACAGCCGAAGCAGGAAACTACAGCGCGGGCGGCAATTTCAAGCCGGCAGGATTGTCGACAGGAACCAACGTCTATGTCGCTGGTAATGAAGTTGCTTCTTCCCGATACAAATCGGAGAACCAGTCCGTTGGCATCGGGCTGCGCAAGGACAACCATCTGCTTGAACTGAAACTGGGCCTTCAGAGCATTCCCTATCAGGGATTTCCGAATCAACGGATGGACATGACATCTAACGAGAGTCAGCAAGTCAATCTCCGATATACCGGGCAATATGAGTGGGGCAAACTCGAAGCACGGGCTTACAACGAGAATACGCAGCACAAAATGAACTTCCTTTCGGAGAAACTCTCCACCGCAAGTCCTTTGGGTATGCCCATGGCTACCCAGGGAAAAACCACCGGTGCCTCGCTCAAAGCCGATATCATTCTCTCTGCTCGCGACACTTTAAAGGTCGGTAGCGAATACCAGCGCTACCGCCTGAATGACTGGTGGGATCCGGTTGCCGCAACGGGCATGATGGGTGGTGGTACATTCTGGAACATCAACGATGGGCAACGTGACCGTTTTGACGTATTTGGCGAGTGGGAAGCGCGCTGGACGCCACAATGGCAATCGCAACTAGGCATCCGAAACAGCGTCGTAAGCATGAACACGGGCAATGTTCAAGGTTACAACACGACGAGCTATCCGGCCTCGACGTATGCGGCTTTCAATACCGCCGATCGAAAGAAGACTGACAACAATGTCGATCTGACCGCATTAGTTCGTTATACGCCTACTACCGAAAGTTCTTTCGAGGCAGGCTATGCGCGTAAGTCGCGCTCACCCAATCTGTACGAACGCTATGCCTGGTCAACCAACAACACCATGATCATGAATATGATCAACTGGAGTGGTGATGCCAACGGTTATGTCGGCAATCTCAATCTGAAGCCGGAAATTGCCAACACCATTAGCGCCACAGCCGATTGGCACGATGCCGACAAGGAAAAATGGGGGCTTAAGTTCACCCCGTACTACACCTACATTCAGGACTACATCGATGCAGCGCGCTGCCCAGTGGGAGCCGGAACCCCCTGTACAGCCGCAAATCGCGACGCCACCAGCGGATTCGTCTACTTGCAATACGTGAACCAGACGGCGCATTTGTATGGCGCCGATCTTTCCGGCTATTTGCCTTTGAAGAAGAGCAGCGAATTCGGAAGCTTTACCGCTACCGGCCTGGTGAACTATGTCCGGGGCAAAAACGAAACGACCGGCGACAACCTCTACAACATTATGCCGCTTAACGCCCGGTTGGCTGTCGTACAACGTCTGGGCAACTGGAACAATACGATTGAAGGGCAGTTTGTGGATGCCAAGACAAACGTATCACAGGTGCGTAACGAACTGAAAACCGGCGGTTACAGCTTGCTGAACCTGCGTAGCAGTTATGAATGGAAGCAGGCTCGAGTAGATATCGGCATCGAAAATGCGCTGAACAGATTCTATTCTTCCCCTCTCGGAGGGGCCTATGTCGGACAAAGAACTGCAACATGGGGCACCCCGGTTCCGGGTATGGGGCGTTCGCTCTACGCAGCCGTCAATTTCAAATTCTGAGCTCAATCAGGCAAGCCGTCCGGAGGCCTCTGGGCGGAAGGCACTATACACTGTGCGTGACTCCCTGAGTCATCCGGATTAACTGGAATATCACGTAGCCAACCCTGCTGAGTAGAAATGGCGGATATCAACTGTAAATACAGAAAAG
The DNA here is from genome assembly GCA_037139055.1 of Betaproteobacteria bacterium. Lineage (GTDB taxonomy): Bacteria > Pseudomonadota > Gammaproteobacteria > Burkholderiales > Rhodocyclaceae > Propionivibrio. Next base: position 7,856 of record JBAXHE010000026.1, read on the forward strand.
CATTGGCCGCCGGAATAGTCATTTCAGTGGCCCTGCATACCTCCGTCCTTGTTTGTCTCTGGCTATTTCAACGTGCTGCAAGGACGATTGATGCGCCAACGATGGTCGTCAAAATAATCCCGATTCAAGAAACAAAGGAAGAGCACAGGCCCCCTGTAACTGAAGAAAAACAGCACCCCATTGCGAAGTCAAAGCCTCGCCCGCACGCTGCAACACGTTCGATAATAATGTCCGACAAGCTAAAACCTCAACTAGCGGAATCCGTTTCTGTCGCCGCCCCCCGCCCAGAAAACAGCAGTCAACCCTCTATTCCGAACATGCCTGTCACGCTCAATTCGGAGCTCTCCGTGGTATGTTCGGCGCGAACGCTTCCGGCTTACCCCTCTATTTCACGTCGCTTAGGCGAAGAAGGTATTGTGACTCTACAGGTAGCGCTTGATGAGCATGGAAAAGTTTCAAGCACTCACATTGCAATAAGCAGCGGTCACCCGCGTCTTGATGAAGCCGCTCGGGCAGCCATCATGACCTGGCACTGCTCACCAGCGTTGCACAATGCTCAGCCGGTGCGGGCCACAGCCCTTCAGCCGATCAAATTCATTCTGCAAGGAAACTGATTTAAAAAAGCTCTCTCAATGCTGGGTTACTGCCATGATACTGAAATATGGTTTTACGCAATGAAAATGGAAACGCACAACTCCTCTGACTCCACTGGGAAACGGACGCTCGCAGCGTGCTCCATTGCGCATGTGCTTCATGATGGTTTCTCGGATTTGTTATTCGTTCTTTTCCCGATCTGGCAAGTTGCATTTGGTTTGTCATTCGCGCAGGTCGGTTTGCTCAAGATGTTGTATTCAGGTTCCATGGCGGTATTTCAGGTGCCTGCAAGCTTGCTCGCCGAGCGCTTCGGTGCGCGCCTGCTCCTGTCGCTCGGTACCTTTGTTGCAGGTTGCGGTTTTATTCTTTCGGGCTATACCTCCGGGTTTGTCGGACTGTTGCTGTGCCTAGTGCTAAGTGGAACCGGGGCGAGCGTTCAACACCCGCTGGGCTCTGCGCTAACTTCACAGGTATTTGAAGGGACAAGGCTGCGCGCGGCACTGAGTACGTACAATTTCTCAGGCGATGTCGGCAAAGTTCTGCTGCCCGCTGCTTGTGCTGCTCTTCTGGCACTCTACGACTGGCACACTGTAACTTCCCTGATGGGCTTGCTCGGTATTGGCACGGTTCTGGTTCTTTGGTTTTTAGTGCCCCACGATACAAATGGAGTGGCTAAAACAACCGAGAAAGTGAACGGCACGTCCGAAGTTGCAAGAAGCGCCACCCTTGCAAATCAGAGTTTCCTGTCGTTGTCTGCCATAGGCATCATTGACAGCGCAACGCGCATGGGGTTTCTGACACTTTTACCTTTCGCTCTGATGAATAAAGGTGCCTCGGTTACGCAGGTCGGCTTCGCTTTGAGCCTAACATTTGCAGGGGGTGCCGCAGGTAAGTTCTTTTGCGGATTGATAGCGGCACATTTTGGGGTGTTGCGTACGACAATCCTGACTGAACTGGCGACAAGTGTATGCATCTTCTTCTTGCTTTCGACTTCGCTCGAAGGGGCCATGTTGTTACTTCCGATTCTGGGTATTGCCCTGAACGGCACTTCTTCAGTGCTCTATGGAACGGTGGCAGAACTGGTGCCCGTTTCAAGACGAGCCCGAGCTTTTGGTATCTTTTATACGCTCACGATCGGTGCGGGGGCTACCTCGCCCGTACTCTATGGCCTTCTTGGGGATAGGCTCGGTGTGCCGCTAACATTCAAGATTATCGCATCGGTTGTTTTGCTCGTACTGCCATTAACACTGGGGCTGCGTTCCGCCTTAAATCCTCATTGAGAATGTGCACCAATATTGAATTGGAATGTTTTAATGGCCGTTCTGGGCCGATTTTTCTCGATCAGTACCTCGGACTTATTCCGTTAGCCGTTCTTGAATCCTGAGCGACCGGTCATCACTACTCAGCATACGTTTTTCTCAAACAAACTAAACGTCGGCAAAGGCCGACACAGGTGTTACACATAACGCCCTGTGATTTCGTGTAATCCACGATACCACAGGGCGTTCTGCTATCAGCGCCAACCACAACTATCTCTCAGCACTCAGTCAGCATTTCAAGCCTCTTTATACGGGCTTGAGCTATAATCACTCGGTTGCAGACTGACAATTCGATCAGGCGATCCCTGATCACAGCGGGTCTGCCGCCCCGCCCTGAAGGCGGTCAAGCACAGGAAGACGGATGACGCTACGAATCACTCTGGCAATGGCTTACGCCCTGACTTGCACCAACGCCTTGGCGCAAGCGGCAAACAGCCTCAACCCGACTGTTGCTGCCAACACTCTGTTTGAACTTCGCCAGTCCAACGAAATCACCTCCGTCGCCACACCGCCACCCTCTGTGCCCGAAACCCGAGAGCTCCCACGTGCTGTCGACGCAGCACTGCTCCCCAGCGCGCTCCCTGAATCCACAGGATTACCGACTGAAGCAAACTCGGACCTTCCGGTGATCGAAATGAACGCGCCCGCTTATTCTTCTGAAGCGGTCGATCTGATTAGTGAAGCCGACGATGTTTTTCAGCGCATGCGCACCGGGTTTTCGATGCCCGATATCAACAGCGATCTAGTCCTCTATCACCAGCAGTGGTATCTGAACCGTCCGGACTATCTGCGCCGCATGGTCGAGCGCAGCAGTCTCTATCTGCACTTTATCGTCGAGGAACTGGACCGGCGCGACATGCCGATGGAACTTGCGCTGCTGCCGATGGTTGAGAGCGCCTACAACCCGATGGCCTATTCCCGGGCAAAAGCTTCCGGTCTATGGCAGTTCATTCCGGCAACAGGGAAACGCTTCAAGCTCGATCAGGACTGGTGGAAAGACGAACGCCGCGACATCGTTGCTTCAACCTCGGCTGCACTCGACTATCTGCAGGCCATCTACGAAATGCACGGCGACTGGCATCTCGCACTGGCCTCGTACAATTGGGGAGAAGGTGCCGTGGGTCGTGCGCTCAACAAGAATCGGGCACTCGGTCTGCCCGGAGACTACATGAGTCTGACCATGCCGCGCGAAACGCAGAACTACGTACCCAAGCTGCAGGCGCTAAAAAACATTTTCAGCAACCCGAACATTCTGGCTGAACTCAATATCCCCAGAATTCCCAACCGCCCCTATTTCGGCACGATCACCAAAACCGCCAATATCGACATCAAGGTCGCCGCGCGGCTTGCCGAGATGCCGGTGCATCAATTTATCGCCCTCAATCCGTCACATAACCGCCCGGTCATCAAATCGGACACGCCGATGGTCATTCCGGCCGACAAGGTCGATGCCTTCGTCAGCAATCTCGAAGCGCATGAAGAAAGCAAAAAACCGCTCTCTTCGTGGCAGTCCTACACCATGCGCCCAGGCGACAAACTGGAAATGATTGCCCCCCGTTTTGGCATGAGCGTGGCCAATCTCAAGGCGGTCAATGGCATCAAGGGTCGCCTCAAGGTCACGCCGGGATTCACCTTGCTGGTCGCCGGCAAGGATGGAGGAACGCCTCTCGACATGGCCGCCCTGCCGGAGCAACCACGCCTGCCCGATGCCGACCCCACTCCAGCGAGCAAGGGAAATGCAGCGGGTCGATCACATCTCGTTCGCAAAGGCGACACCTCCCCGGCCATTGCCAAACGCTACGGCATCAGCGTTGCCGAGTTGAAGCGTCTCAACCATCTGCAAGGCGACAAGCTCAAACCGGGAATGCGCCTCGCCCTGGAGAGCACAGCAAAGACACAGGTAACGAATAGTGCCAAAGCAGCCAAAGCACCAGCAGCTCCTGTTCAGAGCGCCAAACAGGACAAGAAAGCACAACGCGTCACTCAATACACTATCCGCCTGGGTGACACCCTGGCGTCAATCGCCAGGCAATTTCGTGTGGCTGCCAACGATCTGATGCGCTGGAATAACGTCACTCCGAAAACCCTGAAGCCAGGAAAAACCCTGACCATTCAGCTCGCGCAAAACCCCTGACCACCTCGCTTGCCGCTGGCCAAGAATTTCCGAGCATCGTCCATTCTGTACACTGCAAAAGCGACGCCCGGAATATTCTTTTAACGCCCCAAAAAAAACTATTGATACGGCATGAAATTATTCAGCAGTTTACAGATTGTCGTCTATACTCAAAGTGCGGACTGACGATACGGAGACAACCAAGGGGAATCCAAGGAAACGACAAGTGCATTTCCTCAACCCACTCCCATACTTGTCCGAAATGGTGTATAAAGTGCACATCCAACTAGAGTTCATCAACAAAAGGAGGTACACATCATGACGATCAAGGTATTGATTAAGCGAAAAGTCAACAATCAAAATGTCGGGGGGCTGGAAATTCTCCTCAACAAGCTCAGGGCGATGGCAATGGTTCAGCCGGGGTATATTTCCGGTGAGTCGCTTGTCAGTGTTGAAGAAAAGACTCTCTGCCTGGTGATCAGCACGTGGAAAAGCCTTCAAGACTGGAACAGGTGGTATACCAACCATCAACGCATGGACCTGCAAAACCAGATTGACCTCCTGCTCGGAGCACCGACGCACTATGAGGTATTTGAGCACATCTGATCAACAGCGCCCACATTGGTAGCCAATCGTCATAGTAGCGATTGGCGATCAAGCCGCCCTGACCTGCCACTTGCCTCCTGAATTTGATCAGGAGTACAGGTGGCAGTTTATTTGGTGGGTAGGGGTAAGTGCCACTTGCTCAGGATAATCAGTTTGGCAAGCCGCAACCCTTCTCGGACAACGCGGATGAAAATGGCAGCCCTTGGGTGGATTCGCCGGTGAGGGAATTTCACCCGGCAAGCGGATGATTTCCGTCGCCGCACTCAGACTTGGACTGGGCACCGCGGAAAGTAACGCCTGCGTGTAAGGATGTTTCGGCGAACGCAGAACCTCATCGACCTGACCGCGCTCGACGACGCGCCCCAGATACATCACCGCCACGTCGTGTGCCAGATACTCGACCACGGCAAAATTATGCGTGATAAACAGATAGGTCAGACCAAGATCATCTTGAAGTGCTTTAAGCAGATTGAGAATCTGTGCCTGTACCGAAACATCCAGCGCCGACGTGGGCTCGTCGCAAATGATCAACTCGGGCTGAACAGCTAACGCGCGGGCAATGGCAATGCGCTGGCGCTGACCACCAGAGAATTCGTGCGGGTAACGGTTCGTCGCCAAAGCATCGAGCCCAACCTGTTGCAGCAGTGCAGCAACCGCCGCGCCCTGCCCCTCAGTTTGCGGAATCACGCTGAGCGCATTCATGCCTTCGGCGATAATTTCTCCCACCGACATGCGAGGATTGAGTGAGGCAAAGGGGTCTTGAAAGATCATCTGCATGCGCCGACGCATCGGACGCAGCGTGTTGCGCGAAAGATCGGTCAACTCGCGGCCATCGAGTTGCACCCGCCCCCCGGTCGGACTAATCAGCTGCAGGATCGCCTTGCCGACGGTGGTCTTGCCGCAGCCTGACTCGCCGACCAGCGCCAGGGTACGGCCGCGCTGCAGCGCTAACGAGACGCCATCAACCGCTTTGACGTAACCCACCGTACGCTGCAGGATGCCACGCCGGATCGGAAAGTGCACTCGAAGATCGTGTACCGCGAGGATTGCGGAGTGGTCGTTGTGCGGTGAGTAGTGAGGTGGGAGTTGTAAGGAGACCGGTGTAACCTGCACTTCTGGTGCATCTTGCTCCAACAGATGACAGCGCACACGATGGCCGCCACCCAACTCACTCCACGCGGGCGACTCATCCCGGCAACGCGCCCATGCCTGCGGACAGCGATCAGCAAAACGACATCCCGGAGGCATTGCTGATAGAGCCGGAACCTGGCCGGCAATCGTCTCCAGAGCGCCGCCACGCCGCGTCAGCGTAGGTAGAGCGGCAAACAGCTTTTGGGTATACGGGTGCCGGGGAGCGTTAAAAAAAGCTTCGCGCGGCGCCTCCTCAACCAGCTCTCCGGCATACATGACGCCGACGCGATGGGCCATTTTTGCCACCACTCCAAGGTCATGAGTGATCAACAGCATGCCCATCCCACGATCAAGCTGAAGTTGCCGCAGAAGTTCGAGAATCTGAGCCTGGATGGTCACATCGAGCGCTGTTGTCGGCTCGTCGGCAATCAGTAGCTTGGGGTTGCCGGCCAAGGCGATGGCAATCATCACCCGCTGCTTCATACCCCCCGAAAACTGAAACGGAAATTCATCGAGCCGACGCGCCGCATCTGAAATACCCACTGCATTGAGCAACTCAAGCGCGCGCAGACGCGCCGCCTCTCCGTAGAGACCGAGGTGGCGCTCAAGCACTTCACCGATCTGCCGGCCGACGCTCATCACCGGATTGAGGCTGGTCGCCGGCTCCTGAAAAATCATCGCCATGCCACTACCGCGAATGGCTCGCATGTCCACTTCAGAAAGCTGCAGCAGGTCACAACCGGCGAAGCCAACCTCGCCATCGAGAATGCGCCCGGCGGCGGGAAGCAGACGCATGAGCGACAAGGCCGTCGCTGATTTTCCGCAACCGGATTCACCGAGCAGCGCCAGCGTTTCTCCGGCACACACCTCAAAGCTGATGCCATCGACCGCTGCCAGACAGCTCCTGCCGGAAGCAAAGCCGGCACTGAGATTGCGGACGAAAAGTAAAGGATTTGGATTCATTGGATAAAACCGGAATTAACCACGAAGAACACAAAGGGCACGAAGAAAAACAAACAGAACCGGGAGACAACCAAAATATTGCCAAACACAACACAATATATTTGCCTCTCTTCGTGTTCTTCGTGCCCTTCGTGGTTAAGAATCAAGCTCTACCCCCCATTCTCGGATCGAAGGCATCGCGCACGGCGTCGGCCAGCAGGTTGGCCGCCAACACCAGCGCGAACATGAAGACAAAGGCTGCGGCCAGCGACCACCAGACCATCGGTTCACGTGCCAGCTCCATGCGCGCGTTGTTAATCATCGTGCCGAAACTGATCATCGTCGGATCGACGCCGATCCCGACGTAAGACAACACCGCCTCGGCGAGGACCAGACTGGAAAAGTCCATGACCAGCGCAATGATCACGATATGCATCAGATTGGGCAGAATGTGGCGCAGGATAATACGCAGATCGGCCACACCAAAGGCCTGTGCCGCCTGGATGTATTCCAGCTCGCGCAGCTTCAGCGTCTCACCGCGCAACAGCCGACACAACCCGGTCCAGCTGGTCATACCGAGAATGAAACAGAGCGCCAGCAGGCGCAGGTCGGCACGTTCGGCGGCAGTAGCAAACCACTGTGGATGGGTGTCGATGATCACCTGCATCATCAGCACCGCGGCAGCGATCAACAGCACGCCCGGAATCGAACTCAGCGTTGTGTAAAGATACTGGATGACATCATCGACCCAGCCGCGGAAATAGCCAGCCAGAAGCCCCAGAAGAATCGCCAGCGGCAGAGTCACCAGCGTCGTCACCAATCCGATCACCAGCGCCGTACGCACGCTCTTGAGTATCTGATAGAACACATCCTGCCCGACCTTGTCGGTGCCGAAGACGTGGAAATCGACGCTCACACTCAGGATGGGCAGCATCACCATCAAAATGACACCCAACGTTAGCAGCAGCGCATTCCAGGCAAATTCCGTATCGCCGCACCAAAGAGCGCGCCACGCCTTGATCGTGGCCTCACCACTCCGGCGTGCCAATAGAACTGTGCAGCCCACAGTCATACAGGCCAGAAGCAAGGCCGCCAGCGCCTCTGCGGCAAGCACCCGCTGCACGATATCAGCCCCGCGCCGACCTTCGTCATTCTCCAGATGCGCGCCGCCGAATTTCAGGCGAGGAAAATCACGCGTCAGCTTCAGGCTGCCATCGGCTTCGCGCACCTCGATCGATTCCTTGGCATAAGCGCGGGTCGCCAGCGGTTCCGAATAGGTCTTCTCGTTACGCGTGCGCAACGGAGCAGCCAGAACGTCGAGCAGCGACAGCACCTCGATCGAATAGAGCGCCTGCTTGTCGCTCTCGCGAACTTCAAGTCGAGCCCGGAAATGCACTGAATCGAGCAAGCCGATCAGGACGAAGAACAGCAGCACGGTCGCCGCCGCCATTCCCGGACGACTCCGCCCGACCCGTCGCCAGGCCGCACGTAACGGTGGATTGCGCACAGAAAGCACGCCGAGCGTGATTCCGGCCAGCACCAGCAGCCAAATCAGCGCGTCGGACCAGAGAATGACGGGTAGGAAGGTCATGAAGTGCAAACCACCAAGTCACCAAGGGCACAAAGATTCACCAAGAAAAGAAAAGAAAAATCTTGGTGCAACTTGGTGTTCTTGGTGCCTTGGTGGTAAAGATTTTTATTCAAATCGAATCCTCGGATCGACGAAGGTGTAGGAAATGTCGGTGAGGATCAGGCCGATGATGTAGAGCACCGAACCGATGAATACCATCGCCCGGACCACGGAAAAATCTTGCGCGTTAATCGCGTCGATGGTGTAACTGCCAAGGCCCGGAATGCCAAAGAACGACTCGGTCAGCAGTGACCCCATGAACAGTAGCGGGATGACTACCACCACACCGGTCAGGATCGGAATCATGGCATTGCGCAGAACATGGCGAAACAGCACAGCAACTTCGGAAAGCCCCTTGGCACGGGCGGTACGCACGTAGTCCTTGCTGATTTCTTCAAGAAAGATTGTGCGGTACCAGCGCGCTGATGAGCCGATACCGGAAACGATACCGATCAGCACCGGCAGAATCAGAAATTTCCACGCATCCAGGCCGCCGCTGAAGCCGGAGATCGGCACCAGTCGCCACAGCTTGCTGATCAGGTACTGCCCACCGATAATATAGAACAGCCCGGAGATCGACATCATCGCCACGCACAGGACAACACCCCAGAAATCCAGCGCCGTGGCCCGGAAGAAGGCCAGCATCAGGGCAAAGCTCACCGTCACGAACAGCCCGAGAATGAAGGTCGGCAAGGCGATGGCCAGTGAAGGCCCCATGCGCGAAGTAATTTCCTTGGCGATGTCACGACCGTCCTCGGCACGCCCGAAGTCGCCAACAAACATGCGCGCCGACTTGGCAAACAGGATGGTCTCGGTCAACACGCCGATCCCCTTGGCCTGGGCATTGACCAATAGCGGCTGGTCATAACCGCGCTCGGCCTTCCATTTGGCAATCGCCTCCGGCGTCACACGCTTCACGCCCAACTGCATGCGCGCCATGTCGTCCGGCGTATTGACGACAAAGAACAGGGCGAAGGTGATCAGATTCACCCCGATCAGAATCGGGATGGCATAAAGCAAGCGGCGCAGGATGTAGGAGAGCATAGTAAATATCCTAGGTTCGCGCGGTGCCGCGTTCGCGGCGACGATAACTGATCACTGCCGGTAAAACCACTGCCGCCAGCCCCAGAACAATGAGCACCAGCGGCCACAACACCGGATCGTTCCACTCGCTCCGGCGTTTCTCACGCTCAATCACATCGATGCGCTGATATTTGAGAATGTTGTTGGCCACGTCGTTCGGTTTGCGGTTGTACAGCCAGGCGTGCCCCAGCGTATAGCTTTTTGGATGAAAACCGAAGATCCACGGCGCATCGTCCTGCAGGATGCGATTCATTCGGCCGACCAGGGACAGCCGCAATGCGGAATTATCCATGTCCTTCATTTCGACGAACAGGCGATCAAACTCGGGGTTGAGGTAATTCGAAGCGTTCTCGCCCCCTCTGACCACCTTGCTTTCGCTACCGATGAGCAGGAAGAAAAAATTTTCCGGGTCAGGATAGTCGGCATTCCATCCCAGGTAGTAAAGCTGTACCGCGCCTTTGCGGATTTTTTCCTGAAAGCGGTTGAAGTCGGTCGAGCGTACCACGAGCTGGATGTCGAGCTTGGCGAACTGCCGGGTCAGCCAGTCCAGGCGCGATTTATCACCCATACCGCCGCTGGTGGTATCAAGATTGAGCACCAGCGGTTCGCCTGTTTTGGCATCTCGCCCATTCGGCCAGCCCGCTTCGGCGAGTAGTCTTTTGGCCACCTCAACCGGCTTGCGGCGAGCCTGCCCATCTTTCCATTCGTAGACCACCGGGTTGATGCCGGGTGCGCCCTCAAGGTAACCGAAAATACCTGGTGGTAACGGGCTCATGGCTGCGATCCCGCGCCCGTTCATGAAGATCGAAATGAATTCTTCCTGGTCGAGGGCAATCGACAGCGCCTGTCGCAATTTGCGTGCACGCTCAGGAGACACACCGTCCTTGCCACCGACCACCGGATCGAGCAGATTGAACCCCATGTAAAACGTCGAGGCACGCACACTGGTCAACAGGCGGATGCCCTTGCTGCGCATCTCGTCGGAAAGCTGCACATCGCCACCGACATTGAGCCGCACCGCCTGATCGAAACTGTCGGATGAAATGCCGGAAGCATCATAGTAGCCCTGCAGGAATTTATTCCAGTAGGGAATACTCTCCTTTTCACGCGAGAATACCGCCTTGTCGATCAGCGGCAAGGACTTGCCGCAATCGGCCAGCAAACCGGCCTCGCGGTCGGCCGCCTCGCCTTCACAGGGATAGGTCTCGCCGTGGTAGTTCGGATTGCGTTCCAGCACCATGCGGCTGTTCGGATTATTCTCAGTCAGCATGAACGGTCCGGTTCCGACCGGATACCAGTCGAGCGTCAGATTCTTTTCGGCCATTCCCGGCTGACTATAGAAACGATCGACCTCGCGCGGCACCGGGGCGAAGAACGGCATGGCCAGCCAATAGACAAACTGGGGGTACTTGCCGTTAAGCGTAATGCGGTAGGTATAGCGGTCGACCCGCGCCACCCCGGCCAGCGGGAAGCGATCAAGATCCAGCCAGCCCTCCGCAGGATGGTTCTTAGCCTCCTTCTGCAGCGTCTCTCCGAGTTCCTTCAGCCCGACAATGCGCGCGGCCATCATGCCGAAGATCGGCGAATGCAGCCGCGGATGGGCGAGTCGCTTGATCTCGTAGATGTAATCGTCAGCCGTCAGTTCGCGAGTCCCGGTCTGGGCAAAGTCTGAAATTTTTTCGATGTGTCCTAGTTTGTTCCTATCAATGTCGGCATAAACCGGCCTGCCCCTGGCATCCAGCGCAAAGGCCGGGTGCGGCTGGTAGCGAATGCCCGGGCGGAGTCGTATTTCATAAACGCTGGAAGCTATCGCCGAAACTGGAGCACTGGCGGGCAATGACTTGCCCGACGCATCGTAATATTTTGGGACGGGAACCGAGGTGGTCGTCGCCGGAATCAGCGAATACGGCCGCTTGAGATAATGATATTGCAGTGGCGGCTCATAAATCTGCGCCGTAAAGGTACTCTCGTCCTCGGTGTAGGACTGCACTGGATCAAGATGCTTGGGGCGTTCGGTAAACGCCGAATAGAGGATATTCTGCCCTCGCTCATTCGCCCGATAGGGGTTATTCTGCTCGCTGCTGCAGGCGGCGAGAAAAACCAGTAGCGCCAGAATCCAGCGCAAATGTCGTAAGGGGAACATGGGGCGAAGTTTAGCGCGAAGTAACACATTTTTGATGCCGTATCTTCACATCCATCACAGCAAAACGGGGATTCTGGATGAAAATCTCCTATAATGCCCGACTGGAGATGAAGTCACCGCCCGACCAACCTGACAACTCACCGTTACCGGAGAACACATGGGATTTCTAGCAGACAAACGCATTCTAATAACAGGCGTACTGTCAAAACACTCAATCGCTTATGGCGTGGCCAAAGCATGTCACCGTGAAGGCGCCAAGCTGGCCTTCACCTATCAGAACGAGCGTTTTCTTGATCGCATCAACAAGTTTGCCGCCGAATTCGACAGCACCATGGTTTTCCAGTGCGACGTTGCCGACGATGCACAGATAGAAAAAGTCTTCGCTGACCTGGGAAGCCAATGGGACGGCCTTGACGGACTGGTCCATGCGATTGCCTATGCGCCCAATGAAGCCATCGAAGGCGATTTTCTGGATGGCATCTCGCGCGAATCCTTCCGCATCGCCCACGACATTTCGTCGTACAGCTACCCGGCACTGGCCAAGGCTGCGCGCCCCCTGCTGCTGAAAGGCAACAACGCCGCACTGGTCGCCCTGACCTACCTGGGCGCCGAACGCACCATGCCCAACTACAACACCATGGGCTTGGCCAAGGCCAGCCTGGAAGCGGCGACGCGCTACCTGGCCTTCTGCCTCGGCCCTCAGGGCATTCGGGCCAACGCCGTTTCTGCTGGCCCGATCAAGACGCTCGCCGCGTCCGGCATCGGCAGCTTCGGAAAACTGCTGGCCTACAACGCGCACAACGCTCCACTGCGCCGCAATGTGACGATCGATGAAGTCGGCAATGCCACCGCATTCCTGCTCTCCGACCTGGCCAGTGCGATTACCGGTGAAATCATGTACGTCGATGGTGGCCTGAACACCACCGCACTCGGTAATACGGATCCGCTTCCGGCCTGAAATACTCAAGCAAATAAAAACGCCGTCAGGATAACCTGACGGCGTTTTTTTTCGCCTCGATTAAGAGCCTAGCGCTCCCGGCTTTCCAGCGCCGATTTATTGACCTCAACCTTGTAGCGCTGGCGCAGCGCATTCAAAAAGGCCGACAGGTCTTCCTGGGCAATGATCGAACTGTATTCGGACTGCAGGCCCTGTCGTTTGGCTGGGTCGATCTTATCCGGCTGGCTGACCTTGACGATCTTGAAGATCGAGTAGCCGCCATTCACGCTGGCACCGGCATAGACCGGAAGCTTCTGCGTATCCGCCTTGAAAACGGCCTGCATGACCGCCTGCGGAACCTCGCGCCCTTGCAGTCGAGAAACATTTTTGACCAGTGACCAGGCCTGCTTGTCTTCAGCACCCGCTTTCAGTTCGGCCAATTTGGCTTCACCTGATTTTTTGGCCAGCGCAGCGGCTTCACGTGCCTTGAGCATTTTCTCGATATCGGCTTTCACCGTCTCGAAAGGCTTGGTCGTCGCCGGGACATGTTCGAGAACGCGAGCTGCCAGAAGCGTGCTCGGTGCAATCTCGACAGCTTCGGTGTTGCGCTTGTTCTTGACCGCATCGTCTGAAAAGAGCGCGGAAAGCACCTTGGCATTAGCCAGAACGCCGATAGCACTCAGTTCCTTCGCACCAGCGTTTTTCTGAATCCAGGCGGATTGCTGGATTTTCAGTTTGAATTTCTCAGCCGCCGGCTGAAGACTGTCGGCCTGTTCGTAAACGGTGTTGGTAAACGTCTCTGCCGCTTCAGCAAACTTGCGCGATGCCGACTGACGCTTCAGATCGGCTTCGATTTCCGCACGGACTTCTTCGATCGAACGCATCTTGGCCGGTTTGATCCCGGTCAGCTTGATGATGTGAAAGCCGAATTCGGATTCGACCACGCCCGAAACTTCACCCTCCTTCAGCTTATACACGGCGTCCTCAAACGCCTTGACCATCATGCCACGACCAAAGAAACCGAGATCGCCGCCATTCTGTGCCGACCCCGGATCCTGGGAATTCTGTTTGGCCAGTTCAGCGAATTTAGCCGGTGTCTTCTGCACGTCCTTCAAAATTTCTTCGGCCCGGACTTTGGCCTTGCTCTTCTCCGCATCAGATTTGGCGACAATCAGGATATGGCTTGAACGGCGCTCCTCAGGCTGCTGGTAGCGGTCCTTGTGCCCCTCATACCAGGCCTTGATTTCACGCTCATCGACGCTGACCTGCGCCAGGATAAGATCTGCCGAAAGAATGGCATACTCGGCGCGAACCCGTTCAGCGACCTCAAACTGCGACTTGTTATCGTCATAGAATTTTTGAACTTCGGTCGTTTCAATCTTGATCTTGTCGGCAAACTGCTCTGGCGTCACTTTGAATTCAGCAAACTGACGCTCTTCGAGTTGCAGTCGAAGCAAGGCTTCAGCCTGCGTAGCGGAAACAAAGGCGGCATCACCAACGGTTCCGAGCAATTGCTGGAGCATAATATCCTGGCGCATTTTGGCCTCGAACTGCGGCTGCGACATTCCCTGACTGCGCAACACGGCTTCGTAACGCTCCATCGAGAAGCGTCCATTCTCCTGCAACGCAGGAATGGCAGCGATGACATCTCGCAAAGCCTCATCCGTCGTGCGCAGACGGTTGCGGTCAGCCTCAAGCATCAACAAGCGTTGATCAATCAGCGAATTGAGAACACTCAAGCGGGTTTCCGGAGTATTCATCATTTCCTGCCGGAAACTTGCGCCAAGACTCTGGCGCATCCGGTCCTGACGCTCACGAAGCGCCTGATCAAATTGCGAAATGGTAATCTTCGACTCACCCACGCTGGCGACATCCATTCCGACTCCGGAATTCCGGACATAGGAATCAACGCCCCAGAAGGCGAATGGCAGAGTAATTAATGCAAGAAATATCTGAACGATTCTCTTGCTATTGCGTACGGCGTCGAACATGATTTTTGCTCGCTAGATCAGTTATTGAATTCAATAAAAACAAAAAAGGCGAACTTTGGTTCGCCTTGCGGTGGCGGCGGAATAGACGAAACTCCGTAACCAGAACAGCTAACGTCATGCATGAATGCGTTGCAATTTGGTATTTCTCGCTGAGTTCAGCACTCGTGAGATCAATGGCAAAGCATATCATGACCATGGAAAATCGTCATGCTTTCATGCCGACGGTGACCACTTTGGGATGATTAGTCCTGAAGCCGTCACTTGCCTTCGCCAAGGCACTCTGAACAACGCCGCCACACGGTAGCGACGTTGGCACAAATTCCTGCAGCTTAAAGCTTGAAACCGGAAACCGAACTCTTCAATTCACCGGCCAGACTGGACAGTTGCCCCACTGCTTCGGCAGAGAGTTTGGTGCCGCGCGTGGTTTGCTCGGTCACCCCGAGAATGTCACGCATCGAGGCATTCACCTGCGTGGCAAGCTTGCTCTGACCTTCGGTTTCATGGGCGATCGACTCGATCAGGCGCGCCAGTTCGCGCGACACCCGACCGATTTCGGACAGCGCTGTTCCCGCCGCATCGGAGAGTTTGGCGCCTTCAACCACCCCCTGAGTGGAAAGCTCCATAGCGGCCACCGCATCATGCGTATCGACCTGAATTGTTTTCACGATGGCGCCGATCTGCTTGGTCGCTTCCGCCGAGCGCTCAGCCAGTCGCTGCACTTCTTCGGCAACCACCGAGAAGCCACGCCCGGCTTCACCAGCCGCCGCGGCCTGGATGGCCGCATTCAAGGCTAGCACGTTGGTCTGCTCGGTAATATCTGAGATCAGATCGACGATTTCGCCAATTTCCTGCGACGACTCACCGAGGCGCTTGATTCGCTTGGCGGTTTCCTGAATCTGCTCGCGGATTTCGTTCATCCCCTTGATCTGGTTATTCACCGCCTCGGCGCCCTGTTCGGCGGCAGACAGCGACGCATGCGCCACCTTGGACGACTCGACGGCTGACCCCGAAACTTCCTGAATCGATTGCACAATCCGGCTCACCGCTGCGTTGGTATCGACAATTTCATGCGACTGATGCTCAGCGGCGGTCAGTAGCTCACTTGAAATCTGCTGCGCCTGTCCGGTCACCCGGGTAACCTGTTCGGTGGCGCGGTTGATCTCGGTAATCAGCGAGCGTAATTCTTCAATCGTGTAGTTGATCGAGTCGGCAATAGCGCCGGTCAAATCTTCGGTCACCACCGCGCGGATGGTCAGATCACCATCGGCCAGATCAGCCATGTCATTCAGCAGGCGCAGAATGGCCTCCTGATTTTTCCGGTTTTCTGCTTCCGACTGCAAACGGCGACGCACCGCTTCCTGATTGAAGGCACGCACCAGCAGAAAGAGGGCACCCAACGCTACTCCGGCCAGCAAGACTTCCAGCACGGTGGAGATTCCGGCACTGGTTCCTTTTTCATACTCTTGGGCCAGCCCGGTACTCAACTGAAGCAGCGACTCGGTGTCTCGCAGAATGGCCAGACTAGCCGTACGCGCATTGACCATCCCCATATTGTTGCGCCGTAACAAGTCAAGGAGCAGACCATAGTCCTTGGAGCTCTCAACAATCTTCACCAGAACGCGGAGCAATTCAGGATCGCTCACCGGCGAGATGCCTTGCGCGGCATCGCCGTCTTTCAAGGCCAGAGCCAACTTGTTGAAGCGCTCGATACTGGCCGACAACTGCGGCACCCACTCCGGATTGTATGACCCGCCGGTCATAAGGATATTGGCATAACTCGACATCTGCGCGGCATACATTGCCAACTGGTAGGCATTGAGCTGGTCTTTCACCGACAGCTTGCTCAGGCTCATTCGAGAAAACTCACGGGTCAGCTGGCTGAGTACCACATCACTCGAATTCACCCGCTCGACCAAAAGGCCGAGCGAAGTCATGTTGCTCTCCTGTTCGAGCATGGTTTCAATCGACAGCTTGCCTGCGGCCGGGCGGAAAGTCAGGTCCCACACTTTCCGGATATCTTCGAGAGCTTGATGCTTTCCGACCAGAAGCCCGGCCTTCTCTTCGAGAAAGCCCAAGTTATCATTGAAGCGGTTAAACGCATTCTCCGAAATACTGAAGCCCTCGAGGTTGCCGAGCATGGCCATGGTCATGCCGCGGGCAAGTCGCTGCGAAAGCATTTGCATTTCTGTAGAAATGGAGCGCAGTTCAGCATTTCGGCTGGAGCTCTGGAAAGCCATGAATGCAACCGTGACAAAAAGCACCGCGGCAATGATCGTCACCGTCAGCAGAATACTCATCTGGGCGCGAAGCGGTCGATGACCGATCAAGGGGAGCGGGACAATCTTGGCCTCGTCAGTCACCTCACTCTGACTGACCTTGTCCATGATCGTATCAAGCGGATTCAGGGGTTTGGCTTTGCTGCCAAAAATCCCTTTGATCGCATCCAGCACAGCCATCTGACTCTCCTTAGGTTGCCTTGCGCCGCAAACATGCGCAATATTTTCGTGGCCTGAAAATAATTTATTTTTTATTGTCGGGGCGGATACCCGTTTTGCTCGCAACCCCAAACACTATCGCGCGTCTCATCGCGATAGCGGGCAGACGTATCAAAACATTTCAAGCGCAAGTATCTTCGACCACTGCACCCCTGTCAAATGTCATTGCGTGCAGATCTGCTCTCCCGAAGCAGTGAGCAATCCGCTAAGCGACAAGACCGGCCACAGCAAACAGAATTACAATAGTCAGCTAATCATTAAAATTGATCGCTTTTCATTCCACGCGGACGCCGACCCGATGCCTTTACTGCTTTGTCACGCTCTCACCCCTGCTGCGATGGTCCGCGCTATCGATACCACGGCCCAATGGTCAAGCGACGGACATCTGCAGTTCTCCTATCGCCTCAGTGGCGACATGGCACGACTCCTGATTCCAGCGCCGAGTGTGGCAAGCCGCGGCGAAGCACTCTGGGAGCACACCTGTTTCGAAGCCTTCATTGCCGTTCGAGGAAGCCCTGCGTACCTCGAATACAATTTTTCTCCGTCAGGACAATGGGCAAGCTATGCCTTTGCCGACTATCGCCAACCCGACGTAGCGGCCAGCCCCCTACCCACCCCAAAGATCACGGCCACGTTAACGGAAGGACGACTGGAACTGCTGGCCCGCATAGCCAGTAGCGAGTTGCCTCCCCCCTATGCTTCTTCAGTCCTGCAGATTGGCCTGTCGGCGGTGATTGAGAACACCGATACCGTCGATGGCAACCGCAGCTACTGGGCCTTGAGCCATCAGACGCCGCGGCCGGACTTCCACCTGCGAGCCTGCTTTACACTCGAACTCTCCAATCCCTAAGCCACCAGCTAAAGACCAGATCATGCCGCACCTCCCATTCGGACTCGACCGACTGTTAAACGACCCTAGTCTGCGCAAACCACTGGCCGGAAAACGCCTGGCCCTGGCTGCACATCCGGCATCGGTGACTGCCGACCTGACCCACGCTCTGGATGCCCTGAACGCCCTGCCTGACCTGAATATTTCGGCCGCCTTCGGGCCTCAACACGGGCTGCGCGGCGACAAGCAGGACAATATGATCGAGTCGCCCGACTTCCTTGATCCGCGCCACGGCATTCCAGTCTTCAGTCTGTATGGTGAAGTTCGCCGGCCAACACCGGCGATGATGGACGACTTTGACGTGCTGCTGATCGACCTGCAGGATCTCGGCTGCCGCATCTACACCTTCATCACCACCCTGCGCTACCTGCTGGAGGCCGCAGCTGCGCACGGCAAAGCGGTGTGGATACTCGACCGCCCCAACCCCGTCGGCCGCCCGGTTGAAGGGCTGCTGCTGCGCGACGGCTGGGAAAGTTTTGTCGGTGCCGGACCGCTGCCGATGCGCCACGGCCTGACCATGGGCGAACTGGCACGCTGGTTCGTTGCCACCTTGAAGCTCGACGTCGACTGTCAGGTCATCACCATGCACGGCTGGCAACCCGACGCGGCGCCCGGCTTTGGCTGGCCCCTTGGCGAGCGCAGTTGGATCAATCCCAGCCCGAACGCCCCCAATCTCTCGATGGCCCGCTGTTATGCCGGGACGGTGATGCTCGAAGGCACCACGCTCTCCGAGGGACGCGGAACGACCCGCCCGCTTGAACTGTTCGGCGCTCCGGACATCGACGCCAAGGCGCTGATCGAAAAAATGGCTGTTCTGGCGCCTGAATGGCTCAGCGGCTGCCGGCTGCGCGAATGCTGGTTCGAGCCGACCTTCCACAAACACCGCGGCACGCTCTGCCACGGCATCCAGATCCACGTCGAAGACGGCAGCTACCAGCACGCCGCCTTTCGCCCGTGGCGGCTGCAGAGCCTGGCGTTCAAGGCGCTGCGCGCCCTGCAGCCCGAGTACCCGCTGTGGCGCGAGGATTTTGCCTACGAATACGAGCACGATCGACTGGCCATCGACCTGATCAACGGCAGCCCACTGCTGCGCTCGTGGGTCGATGATGCGCAAGCAACACCCGGAGATCTCGACAAACTCACCCGTTCTGACGAAGCCCTCTGGGAAGAGGAAAGGCGTGAATTCCTGCTCTATTGAGCGAAACGCCGCCGTCTAACCGGCTGGCGATCAGGCAGTAAACAGGCTGGCGACGCCGAGCAACAGCAGGAGCAACAGCCACAGGAATGTCGCGCGCAAGACGAGCCCCGTGACACGCTGCATGGCATCGACGTCGGCTTCGCGGCCCAAGCCGACTTCGCTCTGCGGGTCGGCCTCGGCGATCGGCGACCCCAGGCGTACACCGATGGCCCCCGAGCCACTGGCCAGGACAATGCCCAATCCCTTGCCGTAAATCTGAACCGGCCACCTGGCGGCCTGTGTCCGCCAACTGTAGATCGCTTCCTCGAAATTTCCGGCAACGGCAAACCCAGCCGCCGTCACCCGCGACGCCAGCGCTTCCATGAACGCCAGCGCCTGCTGCGAGAAGCGCCCAAAACGCTCAACATCGCTACTCTCACCCCGCCCCCAGACGTCGGCAAGAACCGAGGCCAGCCGATAGAGCACCGCCCCCGAGGGGCCGGGCAACAGTACAAAGAAAAACACGACAGCAAAAACGTGGCGATGCGAGACTGTCAGCATTTCCTCGATCGCCAGCCGGGCAATCTCCGGAGCGGGCAAATCGCTGCTTGGAAGCCCTCGCCATTCCGCCAGCAAACCCCGGGCATGCGGAAGATCGTCCAGGCGCAGCGCAAGCTCAATATCGTTATAGGTTTGTCCGACCTGACGAAAACCCATCGCCAAATACAGGATCAGCACATTCCAGACCCAGGCCAGCAAGGGGTTAAAGGCATGGCACACCGCATACACCCCGAGCGAAACCAATACTGGCAAACCCACCGCGACCAGCCACGCCAACAGGCCATGACGACGCTCTCCTGCATTCAGGCAGTTTTCGAGAAGCTGCGCATAGCGCGACAGCGGCTCATGAGCGACCAGCCGGTAAGGCAAGGGCCCGACATGTTCGAGGAGCAGGACAGCAAGCAAGGAAAAAAAGACCATTGAGATTACCGGGCAGAGAGCTAGGAATTCAGCGCCTGATACAGGGCAACGATCATCCCGGCGGTCGCCCCCCAGATAAAGTAATTCCCGTAAGGCATGACAAAGTACGGGCGTAGCTTGCCCCGGTTGTGAATCATGCGTTGCTGATGATTTTCTGGATTCATCAGGAAACTCAGCGGCACTTCGAACACTTCAGCCACCTCCTGCGAATCTGCCAGCAACTCGAAGGGAGGGCGGACAAACGCCACCACCGGAGTGATACGAAACCCCGTCCCGGTCCGATACTCAGGCAGATAACCAACAATCTCGACGTGCTCTGAGGACAGACCGATCTCCTCCTGCGCCTCGCGCAACGCGGTATGTGCCGGCGACGCGTCCTCAGGCTCGACGCGCCCACCGGGAAAACTGACCTGTCCCGGATGATACTTCAGATGCTCGTTCCGTTGGGTCAGCAGTACGGAGGGCCCGGTATCGCGCAAGACAATCGGAAAAAGCACCGAAGCTGGCATCAGTTCCTCATCGCCAACGCCCTCTTCGGCGACAAACACCGAGCGGGCAGGAAGCTTGAAGAGGACCGTGCGCAGCCGTTCGAGATCGACCCCCGGCAGATTCGGCACTTTCATCGCGGGTTCCCGGCTATCGGCTTCCTTCGGCTGACTCTTCATTTTCGATTTCTGCACGCACGGCATCGAGCGCATCCTGAAGTGTTTCCTCGGACAGCGCATTGATCGACGTGGCGACCATATCCGCCGACTCTACGGCACCGACCGGCAAGCGCTTGCTATCCAGACAGGCAATCAGCGCGGCACTCGAACCGACCACCTTCAGCAGGGTATGACGCTCGCCCATCAATATCTCAAGCTCACGGCGCAACATCGTTATTTCCTGATCGCGGTCTGGCATTCAATTCTCCTAGTATCGTTTCTTCAGCGTCATGGAATCCCCATCACGCTGCATTTCCATTCTGTTCAAAAAACTCATGCCGAGCAATACCACCGGCATATCCTGTTGATGCACCAGCGCATCAACATTATTCAAGACAATCTCGCCGACCCGAACGCTATCGAGTTTGACACGAGTCACCACCGTCTGACCATTGGCCGTATTGGCGATTCCTTTCTGGCCCTTGCTGGCGTCAATACCTATCCGGCTGGCATCGCTAGCGCCCAGGGAAATCATTGAGGCTCCAGTATCGACGATAAAGCGGACCGAAGCCCCGTTGATATTCCCTGTAGTCAGAAAATGTCCCGCCGAATCCGCGGTCAGTACAACTTTCGCCGGACCACTACCGGAGGGCTGGGCGGCGACATTCTGCCCGACCCGGAGTATCCGCTTTTTTCCATCAACCTCAAGCGTTGCCGTATCTCCTTCAACGGAAAGCACCTTAACGCCTTCATCGGTCTTGACCCCGACGGCAACGATACGTGGTGCTCCCCCGTTGATGGTGAGCAGGACTTTCCCGGGAAACAGTCCGGCCAGCCCGACGTCAGCCGCCTGGGCCGATCCGACAGATAGGCAAAGCCATAGCCAGCACGTAGAATTAAACGCACTATTGAGGCCAATATCTGCCAACCTGAATCGACTGAAGATGAAACCCGTCGCCATTTTTCGCCACTTCAAAACAGAGGGACCCGGCTATTTTGCCACATTCCTCGAACTGCACTCGATTCCATGGCAATTGATCGCCATTGACCGTGGCGAAGCGGTGCCTTCGAGTGCCGAGGCTTTTTCAGGTATCGCCCTGATGGGCGGGCCGATGAGCGTTAACGACCCACTACTTTGGATCGATCAGTCCTGCGCCTTGATTCGTGATGCGCATGAACGGGACATTCCGGTCATCGGACATTGCCTCGGAGGTCAACTTATGAGCAAGGCTTTCGGCGGGCAGATCACGCGCAGTCCGGTCAAGGAAATTGGCTGGGGAAGCGCCCGCGCCGAGAGTAACCCAAGCGCATCACGCTGGCTCGGGAGTTGGGCTGGCGAAGCCGGAGGCAACGCCAGCGTCTTCCAGTGGCACGGGGAGACGTTCAGCATCCCTTCGGGCGCGCAGCGCATTCTGAGCAACGAGCACTGTCGCAACCAGATGTTTGCTCTGGGGCCGCATCTGGCCATGCAGTGTCATGTCGAAATGACGCCCGAGATGATCGTCGAATGGGGAGAGTCGTGGCCGGCCGAAGTCATCGGACTGAATCCATTGCCATCAACGATCCAGACACCGCAACAAATGCAGCATGAAACACCGGCACGCCTCACCGCCATGCGTCGCCTGGCCGACCAGATTTATTCGGTCTGGATCGCCGGGTTGAACAAGAACTGATCGACCTCCTGAGGAACACCGCAGACGCCTGCTCGGTGTCCCTGCCTGATTCAATTTTACGAGAGGAACGGAAATAATTTACTCCGTTCGTGGCGAGACTGTCGAACCACAGCTACCTTTTTGAAGATGTCGTGGCAGGTGTCGATTCGGCGTTTGATTGCAGTATCGAGCATCGGGTTTATTGGTCCTTGACCAGCAGGTCGGAACGATGGGTTTGCAGCCAGCGGTAGGTGTGGGTGAGCAGTGCTTCGGCCTGGGTCAGGCATTCCCTGAGGGCGGCGTCGGTCACGGGGTCGCCTTCATAGTCACTGAGGTTGCGTTGTTTGCGCAGAGCGTCAAGAACGATCACGGTGTCCTGCGCGAGGCCCAGGGTTTTGGGCAGGGTTTGCAAGGCAGTCTGGTGGTGGCCAGGCTGGCTGGTCGCCGTGCGGTAGCCGTTGGCCCATAGCCCGATCACCGCGCATTGCATGATGACTTTGTAGGCCGCATCGAAGCGGTTGTCGGCGCTGAGTTCAAGCAGGCGGGTCAGCCAGGTTGCGCTCTGCCGAGGCCAGCAGACGCTGTACGCCGCCGGGCGTGGCGTCAAACGGTTGCAGGCGATGAATCGCCAGCAAGTTTTCCAAGGTCATTTTCGCTTCCGATCACGAAGAGTTTCGGGTTGGCCAGCACGTTGGCGATGAAGGCATCATGCTCATTGATGCGCCGGATGAATTCAGCGGCGGTGTAGAGCACCGGGGTGATTTCGCGTTGCAACTGTTCCTGCAACGGATGCAGCGTTTTGACGGCGTCGCCGAACGTACAGTTGGCGATCAGGAGTAAATCGATATCGCTGCGGGCGTTTTCTTCGCCGCGCGCGATCGAGCCAAAAACGAGGGCCAGTTGAGGTGCGGGGCTGAGCGACCGCAAGGCCTCCGCCAGCACCCCGACGACACCGCTGGTCTTGCGAAACAGCCCGGCCAGTTCAGCAAAGACCGGGCAATCGCGGTTGGCGCGATAGCGTACCTGATTGCCCTGTTTTTCGCGCAATAACAGGCCGCTTTCCGCCAGCCGGGCAAGTTCCTTGTGCAGCGTGCCGGGCGTGGTGCCTGTCAGGCGCGCCAGTTCACGGACGTGATAGCTGCTGTCGGGATGCAACAGCAGTTGCGTCAGGGCGCGCTGGCGATAGGTGCCGAAGAGAAGATCGAGTAACACGATTCCTGTAAATGTAGTCTTTATGGCTACGATTGTAGCTTATTTTACTTCACTTGCAAGCCACTTGGATGAATGGGTTTAGAAAGCTATTGATCCGGCACGATAACTCTGCAGCCCGAACGGTATCTATTTTCCGGGGCTGAATCAATATTCACACTGCGGACCTTGATTCGCGTGTCGGCGACTCCCGAATCTTCGGCGTACATGCGTAGATCCGATGCAATTTGGCAGACACTGCCTGCCAAATTGACGGAACCGGTCGTAATCCGTTGGGATTCCATTTTCATGGGCTGCCTACATGAACTGGTTCAGCGAACCGTAATCCTTCACGTACTCCGGAATACGCTCACGCCATTCCTTCGGCACGGCCTTGAAATTTTCGTTCGCGCGACATTGGCCTTGGTACGATGGCTCAGGGCTTCCGGTGACGGATCGAGGAGGAATAACTCGCTCGGCGGGTCGAGCCGGTGGGGGGCATAATCGATGACCCGATCCGATGGCTCGATATCGCCCCTCGGGTCAGCGCAACGTTCGCTTCAAACGCGATGGGGTTTGGCCCATGGCATAGGCAAGCCAGCCCGATACGACGAGCAGCACTGCTGACTCGATGCCGGCACGGGTGGCGGCCACGTCGTTTGCTCATGTGCGAAGTCATCATGCTGGGGGCACGCGTCTTGCCGCGGTTAGCCTCAACGAGGCTCAGTCAAGCATGGCCCGAAATTTCAGTCCTTGTGCTCGACCACGACGCACTGATAAACCCCGCCAAAGAAGGTTTTCTTGCGCCAGGTGAACTGATCCGAATTGCTGGCATAGTGACGAATCTCGTTTTTCCACAGGGCATCGGCAAAAGGCTCAAGATAATGATTAACGAGCTTGAGGATGTAACGGATCGGTTGCCATTTCTTCGGGTTGTGATAATCGACAAAAACAATCTTGCTGCCCTTGGCCAGCCTGGCCAGCATGTTATTGACGATTTCGTATTTCTTTTCTTCTGGAACTTCATGCAGCAGGAAAAAGCTGCAAATCAGGTCGTAATCAATCGTAATATCCTGACCGAAAAGCGCGGCGTCAGTACGGATAACCTTGGTCCATTCCATGCTGGCCAGCTTGCGTGTCCCATGCTCGATCTGCACCGGGGTGACGTCAGTCAGATGAAATGCTCCCGTCGGGCCGACTTTCTGCGCCGCCCGGGTCACCAGATCACCATAGACATGCGCCAACTGCCAGACACGCATGCCCGGCTTGATCTCATTCAGATAGGCGCGCATCAGGCGCTGATCGTTAAGGAATAACAACACGCGAACCACCCAGTTATGATCCAGTGCGCGCACCCACTTCGGATCGACGTACGCCCAATCATAGACCTCAGTCATATAGGCAGGCACGCCGTCATAGTACGGGTTGATCGCAAGGTCCGGATGATTCTTGGTCATGAGAATTCCTATCTTTTGAGCCGTGCCAGACACACCTGCAGATCTTTCACGGATCAAAACATGGCTGACGAGGGTGATAACAGGTACAGGAAGCAACGCAGTTGCGCCCCTGACCTATCACACGTCCAAAGCAAAAGGACAGCATCAATCCCGGAAAAACGGATGATGAAAACGCCAACAGGAAGGGAACATAACTGCGAATTGCGTATTATCCTTGCTCACTGCGGTCAGGTCAAACTACCTGATAGGATAGTTTTCTTCAAACAGGTCGGCAGAAAAGACACCAAACGTTCAAACCGGCAAGGGCGCAAACAGCGCCGCGATGTCGTCAACACCGAACTTCAAGTCGATACCCGGGTCCTCGGAGAGGATACCTGCTGCCAGTTCCGCCTTGCGCTCCTGTAGGGCTAGAATCTTTTCCTCGATACTGCCGGCAATAATCAGCTTATAAACAAACACCGGCTTGTCCTGACCGAGGCGGTGCGCCCGGTCGGTGGCCTGGTTTTCAACCGCCGGATTCCACCACGGATCGTAATGAATCACGGTATCTGCCGCCGTCAGGTTCAACCCGACACCCCCGGCCTTGAGACTGATCAGGAAAATCGGCACTTCGCCATTCTGAAAACGGCGTACCGGGGTTTCACGATCTGTCGTATCGCCGGTCAGGATCACGTAGTCCAGACCAACGTTTTTCAACTCGGTTTCGATCAGCGCCAGCATGCTGGTAAATTGCGAGAAGAGCAGAATACGGCGCCCCTCATCAACCTGCTCCGGCAGCATGGTCATCAGCAGATCGAGCTTGGCTCGCTCCTTGACGCGTTGCGCCGAGGCCGCCTTGACCAGCCTTGGATCGCAACAGACCTGACGCAATTTCAGCAAAGCATCAAGAATGACGATCTGGCTGCGACCGAAGCCCTTGTTGGCCACCTCTTCGCGCACCATGGCATCCATCGCCGCCCGGACGGTTTCGTAAAGATCGCGCTGCGAACCGGCCAGTTCGACCTTGCGTACGATGATGGTTTTCGGTGGCAACTCGCGCGCCACTTCTTCCTTCTTGCGGCGCAAGATAAACGGACGGATGCGGCGGGCCAGCAGATCGCGGCGTTGGCTATCACCTTGCTTCTCGATCGGCGTTCGCCAGTATTTGGTGAAGGTATTGCTGTCGCCGAGGAAACCCGGCAGGAGAAAATCGAACTGACTCCACAGCTCACCGAGATGATTTTCGAGTGGCGTACCGGTCAGGCACAGACGATGTCGGGCGTCGATCTTGCGCACCACCTCGGCGCCCTGACTGCGCGCATTCTTGACCGTCTGCGCTTCATCCAGAATCAGCAGATGATACTGGTGTTGCCTCAACTCGCTGGCATCACGCCAGAGCAGCGGATAAGTCGTCAGCACGACGTCATGATTGGGAATGTCGACAAACTTGCTCTTGCGCTCGGCACCGTGCAGGGAAAGAATCGATAGGCTGGGCGCAAAGCGCGCCGCTTCGTTCTTCCAGTTGAAAATCAGCGAGGTCGGCAGAATGATCAGCGCCGGACGATCGAGCCGCCCGGCTTCTTTTTCGAGGAGCAGGTGCGCAAGCGCCTGGGCGGTTTTTCCCAGCCCCATGTCGTCGGCGAGAATTCCGGAGAGTTGCTGCTCGCGCAGGAACTGCAACCACGCCAAGCCTTCTTTCTGGTAGCCGCGCAGTTCCAGCCCCAGACTGGCCGGCGCCGTCACATGTTCGATGCCATGCGCGGCCGTCAGCTGCTCGGCGAGAGCCAGAACGTCGCGCTGTCCGCGGAACTGCCAGCGGCTTTTGTCATTGAGTTCAGCCAGGCGCGGCGCGTCAAAGCGCGACACGCGCAGGGTATTACCGCCGGAAAATCCTTCAAAAAGGTCGATCAGCGTTGCCGCCAAGGGCTTCAGACGCCCGGCCGGCGCACGAATGCGCAGATTGGCCGGAGTCCTCAGTTCAATCATTTCGTCGGCCGGGATCTGTTGCAACAGGCCAGCATCGAGCCAGCGCGGATCGCGCCGGAACAGGGTCGCCAGCAACGGCGCCAGCGGCAGGCGCTCGCCTTCGACGATAATCCCCATGTCCAGGTCAAACCAGCCGCCCTCGGACTCCAGGAGTTCAGCATCCCAGGCTTCAACCTCCAGCGCATGGTGACGGAAATCCGGATCAAACTGGATTTCCCATCCCGCCGCACGCAACGCCGGCAACGCATCGGTCATGAAGGCTGTCCAGGCCGATTCATTGGCCAGACCGTAGGCATTGTCAGGAGGGCTGCCAAAAGTATGCAAGGCGTAGCCCGGGATTTTTTGCGCGCCTGATTCCGAAAGACGGTCCATCAGGGATTTTTCGCGCTCCAGCTGGCGCTCGACACAAACCGACTCCCCATCCGGCAAGGTATAAAACTCACGCAACACATTCGGTTTGGTGTCCACATCCTGATAGCGGAAGACTGGAACGGCGACATCAAAGCTGCCGGCATCATAACTCGACGCATACGAGCGCCAGCTGCGATTGCCATGGGTATTCAAGGTCTGCAAACGCAAGATGGCCACCGGAGTCGCCCGTACGTGACGCAAACCGACACTTACATCTTCAGCGGGAATCGGTAATTCCGGTGCCAGTTCGCTCAAGGCACCGGCGACCAGAGCCGCCTCACCAGGCGACAGCGGGGGCAACGAAAAAATCCGCGAAATAAGCTCCGGGTTACCCTGCACGCGCAGGATGCCAACCCGCCCCTCGTCCAGATCAACATACCAGGGCGGATGCAAGGGAATCACCAGGCTGGCCACCGGGTCGGGCGTAAAACAGGGGCGTTGCCGTCCGCTGATATCCAGACGCCAGCTCACGCTCGCCGGACGCGAGTCGCCAGGCAGCAGGGGTGATAAATCATTCGCCGGACAGAAACGACCAGTTTGCGCCATTTTGCGCAGCAGTTCGCCCCCGTGCCGGGGCCCCAGGCCAAAGGCGCGCAATCCGGTGTCATGAGAACGCTCGGCCCACAGCAGACGAAGGATGGCGATATCCTCATCAGTCACGAAGGGCGGCGGCTTGATCAGTGCCCGGTCAATACTCCACCATTCTTCGGCACTTTCGGGGTCTCGGCCTTTGTGCACCGTCACGCCGAATTCGCAGCCGTCCTCCGTCCAGTGCAACAGATAGTACAGCTGGTTTTTTCCGGCCACAGACTTGATTGTTGTCTTGCTCACCGCCATTGAAACGCGGCGCAATTCTTCCACCCAAGAAAGCACGATGGGATCGATGTGTTCTGCTTCTTCCATACCTTCAACAGTCTTCGACGACGAGGTCGTCATAACTCAACGGCTAACAGTGCTGTACCTCAACAGAGGCAAGACTAGAACGTGCCAGAGAATGCTAGCGCAACAGGTGAGATTCTTCTTTGCATGACTCACCTGTGCCAGCAGCACTCAATCGCGAAAATTGCCGTACTTGATCGGAAAGTCGGTAATTGCTTTCTTGATCAGGGTGATCGCTTCCTGCAGAACATCGCGCTTGGCACCCGTCACGCGCACCGCATCGCCCTGGATAGCCGTCTGGACCTTGAGCTTCGAATCCTTGAGCAGTTTGACGATTTTTTTCGACAGCTCGCTCTCGATACCGACCTTGATCTTCAGCTCCTGCTTGACCTTGTCACCCGAAACCTTTTGTATGCCTTGTGCATCAAGGCGTTTGGTCGAGTCAGGCTCCTTCTTCTCCATTTCCGGGAAGAGAATGTCCTTGATCTGGTTGAGCTGGAAATCCGAGTCACCGAACAGCGTAATGACCTGGTCTTTCTCGTTGAGTTCGACCTTGGCGCTGGTGCCCTTGAAGTCATGACGCCCGACAATCCTTTTCCCGGTCGAGTCGATGGCGTTCTTCAGCGCCACCATATCCACTTCTGAAGAAAAAT